>NZ_JBTXLS010000003.1:0-110852 GCF_054871665.1 Myroides sp. LJL115
TTAAAGAATGTACATGGTTATAACCGTGCGGATTCTTATGGCCTTTCTTGTATGGAAATGCAAGGAGCTATCACGATTTTTACCGTAAATATTAAAAGAATACTCAAAATAGTGGATAATGAGTAGCTAATGGAGCTACTTCGTATAAAAGATAGTATAAGGCCTTTTTTTAGGCTGTTTAAGCCACCCAATAGTACAGCTAGAAAACAAATAACGCTTACAAAGAGACTTAAAAAAGTCCTTTATAAGCGTTATTTTTTGTCTTTAAAAAAGCCGTTTCCTAAAAAGAGGCTACTTTATCAGTGCCCTCCCGATTTGGAAAGCCTTTTTTTACTTTGCACGGGTGGAGGGATTCGAACCCCCATCAACGGTTTTGGAGACCGCTATTCTACCCTTGAACTACACCCGTATTCCGTTGTAATGCGGTGCAAATATAAAGAACTTTTTTTTAATAAACCTAACTGAATCTATTCTTTTTTATAAAAAATATTTAACCATATTGTTCTTGAAATTCTATAGTTAAAAGTCCATAAAATAAACAAAACAGCTACGATTGCTATAAAGGCTTGAAGCATAGATATGTTAAGGTCAAGAAAATAATTTAATAGGAACCTTAAAACCATAATTGCCACCATTTCTGCCACCGTAATGGCATAGCTCACATACATAGCTCCAAAGTAAAAACCAGTTTCTCTATGGAAATTGTATCCACAATTCTTACAGTTTTTAGTCATCTTTGGCATGCGGAAGGTGATAGGATTTCCTTTGTCGTAAAATAATTTCTCCTTTTGGCAATTAGGACAAGAGCCAGATAAAACTTGTTTTAAGAAAGACATAATGTTATAATTTGATGCAAATGTCGCTAAAATATTACTGTAATAATAGGGGTAATCTACTTGTTTTCTTGTATTATTCGGACATTTTGCTCTTAAGTGTGTTTCTAGTGCTATAAGGACATAAAAAAAGGAGATTAAAAATCTCCCTCTTCATTATATTGTTGGTTTCCTGGAATTTCATCCGGATAAACATCTAGATATTCTTCATTAGCTGGGTACTCTTCTTTTATTTCTAAAAAGTCTAATGGATTACTTTGTTTTTCTTGAGAGTAGTAATCATCATATGCTTTATAGATATTTGAGATTTCTTCTAAAGTCATTACGTAGTTGTCTTGTTCATCCCCTTGGTCTTTACCTAAGTTTTGGAAGAACTCTATAGTAGTTACTCTATTGAACTCGTATCTTTTTTTGGCAAGGTTTCTTTGTGCATAATACACAGACTTGTTGCCTTTGTACTTTCGTTTGATTTCCTTTACTTCTTCTTTGTAGTCTTTGTCAATTTCATGTAATGCTACACGAAGACTGCTTTTATCGTATTCAGGAGTAATAGCGTTTTCTGCTTGTAAGATTTTTAGCTCTTTTTGTTGCTCTGGTTTTAAAATCTTTTGAATGAATAGATCATAAGAGATAGATAAGTCTCTTAATATTATTTCTTTCTCACTTAAAGGCATTAAAGCATTAGCATTAAGTTTTTGCAAATCCCTTTTGATGTACTCATTTTTTATGTTTAAAGCAGAAACTTGGTAAGTTGTAAGTTTTAAGTTATTAGCATTGTCTAATATTTCCTGAATACTTAAATACTCAAGCTTTGGTGCAACGTTTTGTTTTTCTTGCTTAACTTTCTTATTTTTCTTTTTGCCACCTTTCTCAACTTCCTGTAAATCGCTGTTCTGATCTACGCTATTTTGGTCTTGTGCTTTAGCAGTAACTACAGATGCTAACATCAAACACAACATTATAATTTTTTTCATTTCGATTTCTTTTAAATTCTTGTTTTATAGCTGCAAGTTCTAAGGAAGATTACACCTTTTGATTTCACGATAAATGGAAAATTATTTTAAGTGTAATAATCACTAGCAAAAATAGGTATATTTATCGTATTTATATCTACTTGTATAACGTTTTCTATATTTATTTAGTATGCGATTATTGAATTAAAATCAATCCAATTACAATAGAGTTTTTTATTCAATAGACCTGCCGATTGTTTTTGAAACTTTGTTTGTTGCAATATATATGCCAAAGCTTGGAAAACAAAGGTATTTTTAAACTATTTCTTGTTATAACTACACTTCAAAGCTTTTAAGTGAAAACAAAGGTAGTTTAAAAACTTTAGAGCAAAATAAAAGTAAATCCTATTTTTTAAAGTTAGGGTAGAAAAATGAAAAAGGGTAAGTCAATATCGAAGAATAAAAGGAATAATTTTCTTTATTAATACGTATTCTGATATCGATATTGCCTATTGTACTTGATAGAAAATGTTTGCTGCTTTTTATCTTGAATTATAGCAAAAAAAATCCCTCTAACACATTGTGTTGAGGGACTTACTAGTGGTCCAACCTGAACTAGTTTTGTTTTTTAATCCCTTTTTACATAGTTTTATTGATTGATAGTCAGTGTATTATAATTTATTTAAATCTATTTTAACTGGCTTTAATTTGTTTTAATAAAAAATTTAACCCCTAATTTGCCCCTGGGTGTTTTTCATCCTGTTTTAAGCCTTTTTTCTCGTTTTTTGTTGAAAAGAAAAATAAACTGGATTTGGTATGTCTTTTTGTGAAAAAAGTCTGCCCCCTTGGCAAGCCCCCTTTAAATAATTGTAATAAATGAAGTATTATTTCGAGCTGCGAAAAGACAAAATAGACAAAGAAGGTCTGATTCCCATAAGACTGATTATTAGTGCTCCTAGAGTTAGAATTCGAAAGAATTTAAGCGTAAAAACAAAACTGGAGCATTGGGATCCAGAGATAAACCAAATTCGAAATATCAAAAGCAATGGTAATGCCCTTTATAATGACTATAAAGAGTATAATGCTGTTTTAGCAAATACGATTAATAAGGTGGAGCATATTTTCGATTTCTTTAAATTCAATTCGATTGCTTTTAGTGAAATACTCTTTGAAGAGAAATTCAAATTAGACTCTGTAAGTGTTGCTATTCGCTTTTTCGATGCATTTAATGAGTACATCAAGATTTCTGGTGTTTCTAAGGCTAAGAGTACAATTATCAAGTATAATTCTGTGAAGACATTCTTTATGGATTTTGCAAAATCGACTAAGTATGTTTTAAGATTTGACACTATTGATTATAGGTTTGAAGATGCTTTTATGGAGTATTGTTTTGTAGAGCGTAGTACATTAAATAATTACTATGGGAAGTTAATTTCAACCTTAAAGGCATTTATGCAATGGGCTTTCAATAGGGGATATCATAATAGCCTGGAATTTAAAAAGATTAAAAGAATAGATAACGAAATTGAAGTAGTCTTCTTAACTATGGAGGAGTTGATGAAGTTATATCACTATAATTTTACAAGTAAGTCTATGGAAAGAGCTAGAGATATGTTTTGCTTTTTGTGTTTTACCGGACAAAGGCATTCCGATATTTATTCCTTACGCGATTGTAATGTGGTAGGAGACTATTTAAACTATACGGTTGTCAAAACTAAAACGGTGCATCATCAAGTATATTTAATCTCTTATGCCAAGGAGATTTTAGATAAGTACAAAGATTCTATTTACAGTCCAATTCCTCGAATTACTTCCCAAAAATTAAACGAACGCTTAAAGGAATGTTGTGAGGAAGTTGGAATCACTGATAAAATTAGATTAACCAGGTATATCGGATCCAGGAGGATTGATACAGAGGTTAGAAAATGTGATGTTATTACCTCACATGTAGGTAGAAAAACATTTATAACAAATAGTATTATTTTGGGTATTTCAGAGCGTGTTATTAAAAGCACTACCAATCATAAAGATGAAAGAAGTTTTAGGAGGTATGTCCACGTTGGAGAGTCTTTTAAACAAAAGGAGTTAAATAAATGGGAAAGTTTATAATTTTATGAATCAGCGTTTTAAGATATTGACTCCTATGGAGCAATTGTTATTCTACTTAGAGAATACCCCTAAGGAAAAAATCAGATTATTAGACTTGAAAAATGAAATTTCTTCTCATTTAGATCTCTTTAATTTACTAGATTTTCTAGGTAGCTCTAGTGGCGGATTTTTATGGAAATATGGATATGAGTCTTTTGTGAAAGAGATCTTGGAGAATCAAGTAGATAAATTTATAGCTTATTTAGATAAGCTTAGTATGGAGCTATCTTCTACTCATTTTCTTTGTAAGATTCTATATTATAAGAATCAATTAATTAACCGTTTAGATTTCATTGCTCATAGAAGTGGAAGTAATGTTTACAAAATAGTCAATGGTACTTTTTTAATGGACTCTTTAAACGATATGCTTTTTAAAGAGCTCTTTTCATTGAAACAAGTCGTAACTAAGAATGAAATAAGTGTCGGAAATTATTTTGCTCTTCTACTTGAGGAAAACCCCAAAGAAGGCATTAATCGCTTTAGAAACTATATTTATAAGGAAATCTACAACAAACAAAGTTTAAACCATATTGAGCAGCTTATTCTTTCCAAGGATCTGTTTTTTAAGTACCTACAATTAGATTTTATTCCTAGTATTTCTTTTAGTAATTACAAAGAAAATCACTCTTTGTTTCTAAGTGAAAATGCTTTATTAACCAAGAAAGAGGTGGAGCAAATCCTAGGTCAGAATGAATACTTTAAGAAGCATTACCCACTTTTTGAACTATCTCAACAAGATTTGTTCTCTAAGTGTTCTGACTTTAATGCAGAGAAAATAAAGTACACTGAAAATACCTTATATGACTTTTTTCAATTTATAAGCAAGGAGAAGTTTTTTTATAAGAACACGAATATTTACGAATTGTTTCTATCATCTTGCACGGAGAGTTATCCAAGCTTTAGCAAAGATGAATTGTATTATGCTCATCAAACTTTAAATGATCTGGTTAGTTTAGATAAAAGTGTTTTTAACTATATCATAGCCATATTTATTTTTTTAAAAAATAGCGACTCTTTGAAAAACGTAAGTAGCAAGTTACCCTTGATTTTAAATACTTATTTTAAAGGGAACTCTTTGTCTTTAACAACAATTAAGCAGTATATAACTAGGGAAGATAAGAGTTCTAAAACATTTTTAAAGGAATGTAATTATATAAATGACTTAGCAATCTCTTTTGAAAAGAAAAGACAAGATACTGAAAGTTAATGTATTGTTTTGGAAGTGTACTAAGGTGTACTATCTTTTTCTTTTCAATAGGGAATATTTGCACTGTTTAAATACCTTAAAATATGTTCAAATGGATACAAAAAGATTAAATCATAGCATTGAGAATTTTCAAGAAAGCCCTTCTGATGTACTTACAACTAATTTCTTTCCGGAGGGGAGTGATAGGATGACTCAAGTAGAAGTGGCAAGTATGTTTGATAGAACTGTTCAAACTATTATAAACTGGAAGAATAAGGGGAAAATACCTTACTATGAAATTGACGGGAGACCTATTTTTTCTCGTACCCAATTAATTCGAGTAGCATTAAAAAATCAACATTTATTAAACCCATAAAAAAAGCGTTTGCTTTTCCTACAAAGCAAACGCTTAAGATTTTAAAAAGTGTATAATCAAATCTTTATAGTGCAAATATAAGGATTATAATTAATCAATTACAATGAACTTAGATTCTGCTGAATTTATTCGAGTGGGCACAGCATATTATGCCATAATCGAAAAACCAACTATTAATAACGCAACGGAAAAAGTTATGTTATCCTGGAATAAAGAAACAATAGTTAATGACCAGGGAAAAGAGTATATCTCAAGTATAAAAAAATACTATGGCTTCTGTTGTATCCCTGGTCATATAGATTATATAAGGGAAGTGAGTGACTTTTATAACATCTACCACCCAATAGACTATATAGTAACTAAAGAACCAATAGAAAATATCAAATATTTAGAAAGTAAGATAACAAATACGCTCCGTTTTATTCGACACATCTTTGGTGAGCAATATAACTTAGGGCTTGATTATTTAAAGATATTACTACAGGAACCTACCCAAGTACTCCCCGTGCTAGTTCTTGTCTCTAAAGCAAGAGAAACGGGTAAATCGACTATGTTGAAATACCTTCGTAAGATCTTTTCTTTTAATGCAACTTATATCAATGCCGAGTCTTTTGTGAATAATTTTAATTCCGATTTAGATGGAAAGCTACTAGTTCTAGTTGATGAAGTTGTGACCGACAATCAACAAATAACAGAACGTATTAAGTTTTTAAGTACTGCAGATAGAAATAAGATTGAGAGAAAGGGACGCGACAAAGAAGAAGTAGAATCTTTTTATAAATTTATTTTGACAAGTAATTTTGAAGATTCTTTTATGAAAATAGATAAAGAAGAGATTCGTTTTTGGGTAAGACAAATTCCAGAAATTGAAAAAGACCCTAATTTTTTAGACCTACTATTTAGTGAGATTCCCGATTTTTTAAATTACTTATATAGCATTGAGTACTCCACTGAAAAGAAAACACGAATGTGGTTTACCCCAGAACAAATTAGGACAGATGCTTTAGTGAGATTAATGAATTCTGGTGATAATAAAACTAGAGACGAAGTCTTAAATTTATTCCAAGAAATATTTGAGTCATTGGATTTGGAGCAAATTTTTATTGCACCAAAAGATATATGTGCAATCATAAAAACTATGAATCGCAGAAGTAATATAACCCCTAATGAAGTGAGAAAAGTTTTAAAACATCTTGGTTTTTCTCCTTCTGAGAATTCTTTCAAATACGATGGTCTTGATTACACTATTCATGGAGAATTCTACAATATTGAACGCAAAGGAAGATTTTATACCATTGAAAAGGAGAAAATAACCTCTTTTTTTGATGCAAATGATGCTAGCTGATATAATGTATTGATTTATATTTAGTTATGTGGCATCAAACTATGGCATCAAACTCGCATCAAACTAAATTTGATGCGAGTTTTTGTTTTAGTTTGATGTTTGATGCCAGTTTGATGCAGCTGTAACTTTCTTATTATTAGTAAGATATATAGATTTGGCATCAAACATCAAAAGCATCAAACTTTTTGGCAACGTAATTTGATCAAACTGCTTTGTAAAAATGGTGAATGTTTTTTTTTCTTTTCATTAGAATTTTTTTGAAAAACAGAAAAAAAGGGCTGAAAAGGACAAAGCAAGACGTTATCGGACATAATCACGATAATTTTTCGCCCATTCGGGAGGTAATTGATTAAGGGTCAATTAATTGTGAAGTTCTTTTGAAAACAAAAAACGGAAAAAAAGTAGACAAATTAAACTAATCTCCTGATTTGTAATTTATTGCTAGTAGACAATTGAGGTTTTTGGAAAAAAAACCTATTAAAAATGAATTAGGATTTTTTCGTTTTCTCTTTAGGGAATACTAAATTTATTTAGTGGTTGGAATATAATTCCACTAAATAATTTGTGTGTGATTTTACTTTTATTTGGAAGAATTAATCTAATGGAGCTGGTAAATATTCGCACAGATGAGAGCTTTTAATGAGTTGTTTTATTTCCATGTAAGATCGTCTACTGATTGTTGAATCTGGGGTTAAAGTTACATTTGAAAAGCAATACATAAATAGCTCATAAGTAAGACAGATAATAAAAGGATGCACTTTGTTTTCATGAATAAATTCAAATGCATCTGTATTAAAATCAAATTCCCTTTTATTTTTATCACCAGGGAAAAAACCAAACATAAGTTTTATAGTTATGATTTGACAGAGCTCAGAATTTGAAAAAAGGACCTGAAATAAATCAGATCTCTCATCTAAATCAAATTCAGAAATGATTTGTATTAACTTTTGATAAAGAATTAAGTTGACTTTGTTTTTAGAATTATCTTCTAAACATAAGCTAAGGTTTATGGAAGTTTTTTTATTTAAACTGTTTCGGAAGTTAAAGGAATCTTGATTAAATAAAAGGCGATTTAATATTGTAAATATACTCGTGTAGTTCATAGGCCTTATAAAAAAAGGCGCAAGCTCCATAACTATTGTTAACTGAGGTTTGCGACAACCCAACAACCCAATAGACTTCGCCTACGCCAATATAAGGCACAGGCGCAAGTCTATCGTTTTATAGGTTGTTTAATGAAGGTCGCAATTTCAGTTAACCCAAACGATAGCTTACGCGTGTTCGTAATGTTTTCAAGTACAAATGTAGTTATAATACGCTAAATACTCCCAAGAAATATCAAGACTTTTACCGAGTTATGAGATTTAATGGATTTAATGGATTTAATAAATTTTTCAGTTAAGGTCTATTCTATACTAAAATAAACTTTATGGGAAATGGATTATATAGTGTACTTTAGCTTAGTTAAATGAAATTATTTTAAAAGTAGTCATATGAAATTACGTAAATTATATTTAAAAAATATAGGACCCTTTCTTGATGATAGTATTGAGTTTGCAACATTCGATAACTCAAAAAGTCAAGTAACTATTTTGACAGGTGAAAATGGAGCAGGTAAAACTATTGTTTTAGATGCAATAAGAAAACTATTTATTGGATTTAGTCAAAGATATCAGATTAGGCCAATTTTAAGGGATAAGAATTTTCGTTTGGAAATGGATATGAATTTTGAAAATAAAGAAATAGTATTGAAAGCAGAACAAAGAGAGGACGAACCACGAGAGCTTTTTACTCCTACTGTTAATAATCGGTATTTTGATGAAATTTTAAAAAATTTCGTAGACTCAAATAAATCAAAGAAAAATACTCGCTGGATTGTAAATTACTGGACATCTCAGCATGACCATAGTCCTTTTGATATTTCAAATTTGGACTTTATAACTCCAGAAGATTATTTACTAGATGCGTTGGATGGTATTCAGAAGAATATAGAAACTACAAAAGCAATAACTTTTTTCGATTATTATAAATCTTCTGATGATTTAAGTGAAAAAAAGGAAGGTGAGTTTATTTATGATAAATTGAAAGAAATTTTTAGGATCAGTTTATATGACGGAGAGCTACTTCATGTTCAGCGAACAAAATTAATGCCAATTATTAGCCAAAATGGATTTCCTATTACTTTGGAAAAGTTGAGTAGTGGTAATTTATATTTAGCCCAACGTTTAATTTCTGTGTTAGGTCAGATGTATTCTGTTTATAAGTTAAACGATTTTGCTCTTGAAGAATTATGTAATACTCCAGGAGTATTGCTTATTGATGAGGCAGAAAATCATCTTCATCCGAAGTGGCAAAAGACATTTTTAAATTCAATTTTAAAAATATTCCCTAATCTGCAAATAATTGTTGCCACACATTCTCCGTTTATTGTAGGATCTGTAGAGGGGGCAAAAGTTTACGTATGCAAGCCACAAGACGGATATTCAATTATTTCTGACGAAACTGATGTTTACTCTAATAAGCCGATTGAAGAAATTTTATCTACAGATGTATTCGGAGGAATTTCATCATTTGGAAATAGTGAAATTGACAAGCTATTAAAAGAGAGAGAAGATGCAATAAGAAGCAAAAATAAAGAGGAGGAAAATAGAATTGAGGAAAAGCTCCTGAAAATTAATCCACAGTATTTTTCATACTTGGAAATCGATAAAATTATTGCTAAAATTAAAAATGATAAAAGATAATGAGGAGTTTAAATAGATTGGATAAACCTCAAAGGTTGGTATTGAATGAAGTACGATGGACTAGTGTCTTTATTAGCTCGGGTAAACCAAGACCTAGTTCAAAACAATATGGACACTTAGAAATCAAAGAACAATTAGCTAAGATTAGTTTTTATAAATGTTTTTATAGTGAAGTGAAATTCTCACAACTATCAGAAGCTCAGATAGATCATTATGTTGAAGTAGCGGAGGATCCAAATTCCGCATTTAAATGGGAAAATTTATATTTATCACATATTAGTTGTAATAATGGGAAAACTTCTAATATCGTTTTACCTAATGCAAGTTGTTTAGATCCTTTTACACACTCTGATGGAGAAATAGAGAATCATTTAGATTTTGAAGATGAGATGATACAGGGACTAACTCAAAGAGGTTTAAATACAATTCAAAAATACAATTTAGATAAGCCAATATTCAATACTTTAAGAGCAAATGAATTACGAAAGATTCATAATCTTATTTTAGCTGCTTATAAAAATAAGTTGCCAGAAGATGATTTAAAAGTAATTCTTAAAAGATTTGCTAGTATAGACAAACCTTTTTCGTTAATGATTAAGAAAAAGTTGATAAAAAGTGACCTCTGGTAGATTTTAAACAGAGTAAAAGATAGATTTGTCAAACTTATTGTTTGCGAAATTACTTAAAAATAGTTTAATAGTCTTTGAAACACGAGCCCCCTAACGAAGCCCCTAAAAAAAACAAACCCCTTAAACACAGTGTGTTAAGGGGTTTTTTGGTGGTCCAACCTGGGCTCGAACCAGGGACTTGCTGATTATGAGTCAGCTACTCTAACCAGCTGAGTTATTGGACCGGTCTTTATGGCATTATGTGTTTTGGTGGTCTAACCTGGGCTCGAACCAGGGACTTGCTGATTATGAGTCAGCTACTCTAACCAGCTGAGTTATTAGACCCGCTATAAAGACGTTTTAACGACTGCAATATTAGTGCCTTTAATCGGTTTATGCAAATGTTTTTATTAAAATTATTTAATTTCTTGACACAATTCTATTAAAACTCCATTGGTGGTTTTAGGGTGTAAGAAAGCAACTAATTTATTATCAGCACCTTTTTGAGGGATTTCGTTTAAAATGGTAAAACCTTCAAGGGATAATCTTTTTATTTCTTTTTCAATATCCTCTACATCAAAAGCTATATGGTGGATTCCTTCTCCCTTTTTCTCAATAAATTTAGCAATTGGGCTATCCGGATTTGTTGCTTGAAGTAATTCAATTTTATTAGGACCACTAAGGAAAAATGAAGTTTCAACTCCTTGGGATTCTACTAATTCTTGTTTGTACGGTACGCAGTTTAATAATTTTTCAAATAATAAATTGGATTCTTGCAGGCTTTTGACCGCAATTCCAATATGTTCAATCTTTTTCATCATAATTTTTTAGTTAATCTCACAAATATAAAAAAGTTTAGTTGGTAAAAAATTGTATTTTTGCAATATGGAAACAAACAGACAAAAAAAAATGGGTGCACTTTTGCAAAATGATATCGTAGATATTTTGCAAGGTCAAGTGCGTGCAAACGGAATAACTAATCTAGTTATTTCAGTTTCTAAAGTTAGTGTGACTACGGATTTATCAATCTCTAAAGTGTATTTAAGTATTTTCCCTGCAGAGAAAGGGCCTGAGCTATTAAAAGCTATTCAATCTAATGCTCCTTTGATTAAACATGAATTAGCACAAAGAGTGAAACATCAATTAAGAAAAGTACCAAACTTACAATTCTATATCGATGATAGCTTAGATTATATTGAAAAGATTGACAACGCCCTTAAAGGTCAGGAGAATCCAATCGAAAATCGTGATTTATTAGAAACTAGAAAGAATCAATAATTGAATTTTCCATTTTATATAGCCAAACGCTATGCTTTTAGTAAAAGTAAAAGTAAAGCAATTAATGTTATTGCCAGTATTGCAGCTGTAGGTATAGTTGTTAGTGCAATGGCCATGTTCATTGTGTTGTCTGTATTTAGTGGATTGAGAACTTTTAGTCTTTCTTTTGTAAATGATTTAGATCCCGATTTAAAAGTATATAGTGAAAAGGGAAAAAGTTTTGAGGTACTACCAAGTGATCTTGTAGCCTTAGAGCAAACTAATTTATTTGCTGCTATAGCGCCAGTGGTGGAAGATAGGTTACTTTTTTCTTATAAGGAAAAACAAACAGTTGCTTTATTAAAGGGAGTTGATTCAAACTTCCATGCTGTAAGTGGATTTGATCAAAAAGTGGAATATGGTTATTGGTTTGAACCAGGTAGCCATGATGCAGTGGTAGGATTTGGAATTCCTGTGCTGTTCTCTATGAGCCTTTTTGATACGGAGAATCCTTTTGAAGCAATCTCTATTAAGCCTGGAGTTGGGGTGATAGAAAACCCTGAAAAAGCCTTTGTAAGAAAAACTATTTTGCCAATTGGTGTTTACGTTACACAACATGAGGATATTGATAATAAGTATGTTTTTGTAGATATTGATCTTGCAAGAGAATTATTGTCAATTCCTGAAAATCATGTGACTAATCTTGAATTTAGGACCAATCCAGGGGTTTCTAAAACTCAAGTAAATCAAGCTCTTAAAAGAATTTTTACTCAAGGGTTAGTTCTTAAAGATAAAGCTCAATTAAATGATGGTTTATACCGTATGTTGAATACAGAAAATTTGGTTGTATACCTGATTTTTGTTTTAGTAGTTATTATGGCTTTATTTACCCTTGTAGGAGCCTTAATTATGATTATCCTAGAGAAGCAACCAAATATAAAAACCCTATATAACATTGGAGTTCCCGCGAAAGATTTAAAGAAAGTATTTTTATTTCAAGGGATGATAATAAGTAGTGTTGGTGGTTTAATGGGAGTTGTTTTAGGAGTTGTTTTTGTGATTTTACAACAATATTTTTCCTTTATTATGATAAGACCCGATATGGCCTATCCGATAGAATTCGATTGGTTTAATCTTTTTATGGTTTTATTTTCCATATTTATCTTAGGATTTCTAGCTTCCTTTTTGGCTAGTTCTCGTGTGAATAAAGCTTATTTAACACGAAAATAATTCCGTTTTATCTTCTTAATTTGCTTTATTTAGAAAGGTTCAAGTAGTTGTTTTGTTGCGCATTGCTTACATTTGTATTCGTTAGTATTTATTAATATAGATGTAAGTATATGGAGACTTTTGCTAGTATGTATGAGCAAATACAAAAACAAATGGATTCAAGTCCATCAACTTTAAACGATTTAGCAACACAGCTTGTTAAACAAGATGATTTTTCTTTAAGTTCCAACTTATATCAGGCTTTAGCCATTTGTCAAAAGGCTACGTATATACAAGATAATTCATCTATTTATTTAGACCTTTTTTCAAAATTATTCCAAAATTCTAATTTAGCGAAAATTTCTATTTTACTGCCCCAAGATCAATATGTGATTTGGTACGAGATAATGGAAAGTTTAGGGAAGTTTTTCTGTGAAAGAGGATTTACAAAGGCTAATTTTCTTTTATTTTTATTTTATCAAAGCGCTCGAGTAGATCAACAAGGGCAAAGTAAGTCTTTTGTATATTTAGAGAAAGCCTTTTTAGATGGACAAAATAACGCTATGGCTTTTTACGCAAGGGCTCTGTATTATGGTTATTATTCTTTAGAGATAGATAAAGAAAAAGCCATTGAATTGCTAAATCAATGTGTACAAGAGAACAACAAATATGGTATTGCCTTTTTATGTGATATTCAAATTTCAGCATGTACTTCTACAGAGCAAGTTTGGGAGGTTTTTCAAACATTTGGACTAGAAACACTTGAGAATAACTCTTCTCTTTATTATGTTGGTGAGTACTATCTTCAGATAAATGACTATCAAAAAGCAAAAGATATTTTACAAGGTGGGCATCTAAAAGGAATTAGTAGCTGTAGTTATTTATTAGGAGTATTGTCTTGTAATGGGCAATTGCAAGAATTTGGTCTTACCCCACAAGATGGGATGGTTTATTTAGAAACTGCTTTTAGTCAAGGAGAGATTGAAGCAGGATATTTCTTAGGAATGTACCTTTTAGACTCTAGTGCACAGGATAAAGAGCAGTACAAAAGAGGAATTTACTTCTTAAAGCAAAGTAGTTTATATAATTTTCCAAAATCTTTAATCGCCTTAGCCATTGAACATATGGACCAAGAAGAGCATAGTTCTTTAGTCTTAGATTGGTTAGACCAAGCTATTGCATTAGATTCTAGTGATGCTAAAGTACACAAGGCAATTTACCTTGTAAAGCAGCAATCTGGGGATCAAAACATTGCCTTAGCTCAAGATCTTTTGTTAAGTGCGATAGATCAAGGTAATATTCAGGCAATTTACGAATTAGCTTTACTACATCATAATGGGGTTTTAAAAGAGCAATCTAATGCAATTAAAGCTTTAGAACTTTTTGAACAGGCTGCTTCTTCTAACCATCTTTATGCTATGGAATATGTAGGTCAATATTATTTAGAAGGTTTTGCTAGTGGAGTAGATCTTGAAAAAGCTAAATATTGGTTTGAATTGGCAATAGAGAAGTTTAATTCTGTTTTTGCTAAAGTAGAAATGGCTCATCTTTATTTAGATGGAATAGGGGTAGAAAAAGATCAAGAAAAAGCGCTAGAATTATTGAAACAGGCAGTTGATCAGGATTATCCGTATGCTGCATTTCGTCTAGGAGTTTTATATCAAAACCAAAGTTTAGGCTATGTGGATTATGAAAAAGCGAGGTACTATTTAGAAATCGCCGCTCAGTATAATTCTTCTGAAGCAGTTTACCTTTTGGCTTGTTTGAATTTTTACGAAGATCAAGATAACCTAAATCCACAATTGGCCGTACAGCAATTTGAACAAGCTTTAGAAATGGGGCTATTCAAAGCCAGCGTTGATATTGCTTTAGCTTATGAACAAGGATACGATTCGGTAGAGCCTAATATGGATATGGCCTTTAAGTATATGCTAATAGGGGCTGAAAATGGCTTTGATTTCGCTCAATATAAAATAGGATATTATTTACTATACGGCTATAATGAACAAGAGCCAGATATAGAGCAAGCAATTTTCTGGTTAGAAAAGGCTATTGAGCAAGGAAATGGATATGCTATGTTGACTCTAGGGGATTATTACCTATATGGAGGACAAGATCAAGATTATACTAAGTCCTTTAATTATTACCATATGGCCGAACAAATAGACTATATCTCAGAGGGAATAGGAGTTTGTTATCAATTTGGTATAGGTTGTGAGAAGGATGAAAAACTTGCATTTAAATACTATGAAGTAGCAAGTGAAACACAAAATTTATCTGCTATTCAACGATTAGGACAAGCCTATTATTTTGGTATTGGTTGTGAGGTAGATAAACAACAAGCTTTCCATTATTTAAAGCTAGCAAGTGATATGGGAAGTCACGAAGCAATGGACTATATTGGTTTAATGCTAGTTAAAGGGGATGGATGTCAAAGTGATCCTGAGTTAGGGGTTAGTTATTTGCTGCAAGCGGCAGAGGTAGGTTATCATACAGCTCAATATGAATTAGCAAATTGTTATTTGCAAGGTCTAGGTGTAGAGCAAAGTGATGAAGTTGCATTACATTGGTATGGACAGGCTGCCGAGAATGGAAATGAAGATGCACAGAAAATAGTTGGAGGACCACGTAAAAGAAGAAGATAAAAGAATGGAAGATAATCAATTTCAATTTCAAGTAAATATAAAAGGTATGATAGAACTGTTGAGTGAACATATTTATAGTTCACCAACTGTTTTTATAAGAGAGCTTTTACAAAACTCTATGGATGCTGTTACCGTTAGAAAATCTTTAGATCCTAATTTTCAAGGATGTATTGATATTCATTTCGAAGAAGATACCTTAGTTTTCCAAGATAATGGAATAGGGCTTAGTGCTCAAGATGTGCATGAGTTTTTATCGGTCATAGGTCAAAGCTCCAAGCGAGGAGAGTTAGCTGAAAAAGATTTAATAGGTAAGTTTGGTATCGGATTACTTTCTTGTTTAGTAGTAAGTGAGTCTATTGTTGTGGAAACTAAATCTTTATTTACTAATGAATCAGTTCGTTGGACTGGTAAAGCAGATGGAACTTATACAGTTGAACCTACTCAAGATATTGGTCAAGTAGGTACAAAAGTGATTTTAAAAGCAAAAAAACGTTGGGAATCCTTATTTACTTTACAATCTGTTAAGCAAAATGTGCTTTTTTACGGAAGCGCTTTACCTATTAGAGTAAATCTAGTACAAAATGGGCAAAATGAGGTATGTCTAGATGGTAATCCAGTTTGGTTAGATGACAATAGCAGTAAAGAGCAGTTATTGCAATATGGTCAGGAAGTTTTTAAAACCAAATTCTTAGATGTATTTCGCCTGTACTCTGATATAGGAGAGTTACAAGGAGTAGCTTATATCTTACCTAATAAAGTAAATATTACATCTACCAAAGAGCATAAAATCTTCGTCAAGAGAATGTACCTTTGTGACCAAGCTACTAATCTACTACCAGAATGGACTAGTTTTGTTCGTTGTATAATCAATACAAATGCTTTAGCACCTACAGCTTCAAGAGAGTCTTTGGTGAATAATACTTTATTGCAGCAAACTAAGAAGCAATTAACGGATTGTTTTAAAGAGTATTTAAAAACTTTGGCTCTTATTGATCATATTACTTTAGAACAAATTATTGGTATTCATCATATGTATATCAAAAGTTTAGCTGCAAGTGATTGGGAGATTTTAGAGTTATTTGAAGATTTTCTTCCTTTTGAGACAAATCATGGTATGTTGAGTTTCGCAGAAATTAAGTCACAATATAATTCTATTTATTATACTTGGTCTTTAGATGAGTTTAGACAAATTCGTCGCATTGCTGGAAGTCAAAATAAGTTAGTCATAAATGCAGCTTATAGTTATGAGGTGGATTTAATTGATAAGATTAAAATTAACAACCCAGACTTAGGTATCTCTTTAATCGACCCTAATGATTTATTACAAGAGTTTGCTCCAGCAATATCTAATAAGATAGATACCCAGGATTTTATAAATAGAGCTAATAGGATATTAAAGGATCATTTTTGTGAAGCAAAAGTAAACCGTTTTGAGCCTAAAGACACAACCGCAATTTATATAGTAAGTGAGCAAGCTTTATCAAGTAAGAATATTGCTAATCTTTCTAAAAGTAATAACCCTTTTGCTAGTACTTTGAATCATTTTTCTAAGCAAAAAGAAGTAATGCCAGTATTGTGTTTTAATCAGAGCAATGATTTGGTACAAAAGTTAATGGGTATAAGCGATCCAGAACTTTTTCAAGCTTTGGTAAATGTCCTATATGTGCAATCTTTAATGTTAGGCGGTTATACTATTAATAAAAGGGAAATGGATACTTTCAATGATGCATTATATCAGTTTATGATTTTAGGTATGTCTAATTTTTTACCAAAATTTTAAATAGGGATGTATCGATTAGAAATACAAAAGATTCTTTTAAAAATAGATCAAAATCATTCCGATGATGAGTTCGTTATTGATCATCTAAAGGCTGCTATAAGTTTAGCAGATCGAAATCAAGACTTGCATTGGGCAATGGAATTGCGTTATGAATTAATTGAAGTAGAAAGGTCAACTTCAAGATGTGTGGAGAGTTTTTCTGCATTTGCTTGGATTTTACAGGTATGTGAAGAATTCCCATCCGAGTTTAATCAAGCAGATTATTTACTAGCATATCATTGGATGCTTTGCTCAGCTTACAGTAGTTCGGTTATGCCTTTGCAGAAGGTATTTGAAATAGCGAATGACCTTGAGAATAGGTTAAACCAATGTGGACTTAGTAAGAAAGGATTCTATTTTACAATGTGCCAGCTCTATCATACAATTAGAAATACTCCCAAAAGTATAGAGTTCTTAGAATTGGCTTTAGAGGAAGAATTCGATCAAGAGTACAAATTAGTAGATCAGTATGATTTTCGAGTAGAAAGCTTAGCAATTATTGCTGATTTTGATGGTGCGATTACTTTGTGTCAAGAGATGGAAGATTTAAAATTAAATGCATTTTGCCTTCCATTCGCTACCCATTGTGCTTTAGCGTATTATTTAGCTAGAGCAAAGGATAAAAGAAGTGTAATCTATCTAGAGAAAGCAAAACAAGGACTATTAAATCACACAGGATTAAATAGCTCTATGTTATATTCTTTAATGCGATTAATTTATACTATGTATTTATTAGAGGATAATTTAC
Organism: Myroides sp. LJL115; assembly: GCF_054871665.1. Classification (NCBI taxonomy): domain Bacteria; kingdom Pseudomonadati; phylum Bacteroidota; class Flavobacteriia; order Flavobacteriales; family Flavobacteriaceae; genus Myroides; species Myroides sp. LJL115. The sequence continues at coordinate 17,872 of NZ_JBTXLS010000003.1, forward strand.
TTTGGCCAACCTATCAAAAGATTGCCTCCTGGCAAATTAATGCAGAGGATGATTTACAGTTATTACTTTATACGCATATGGCTAGTATTTGCCAAAAAAACGAAAATGTAAAATTAGAACTCTCTAGTAAATTGCCTTTTTATAATCCATCAGGAGTTTATGCTACTAAGGACTTATCTGCATATTTTTTAAAGCAGGCTTCAGATTTAGTAGTGGCTTTTGATAAGCGAAATAACAATGATCATTGTTCAAAGGAGTTTATGTCTTTGTTAAAAGACAAAAATTAATTTTTTTTAACTATGAATTATAATTTAGAAATTCAAAAAAATCTTCTCCGACTAGAGTCGGTGGAAAATTACCACGATAAAATTCAAATTTTAAAACAAGCTATTTTAATAGCAGATACTCATCAAGATATTGATTGGGGATTTGATTTAAGGCTAAATCTAATACATCAAGAGAGGAATACTTCTTGTTGTAATGAAAGTTTTGTTGCTTTCGCATGGATTTTGAATGCAAGTGATAGCAATGAAGGCTATTTTGACGAATCTGATTTTTTATGGGAATATAAATGGATGTTCAATTCTTCTTATCGCAATGCATCTATATCTATGCAGCAGATAAGAGAAATAGCAAAGGATTTAAAACATAGGTTAGTTAAAAATGGTTATAGTTTAAGAGGCTTTTATAACGTGATGACTGGTTTATCCAACCATTTAAGAGATTTTGATGAAGCTCAAAAGTATATAGATTTAGCAAAGCAAAGTGTAAGTGACGATATGACTAATTGTCAAGCATGTGAGTTAGATACAGAAGTGGACAATTTACTGAGACTTGGAAAAATGGAACAAGCTATAGTAGCAGCAAAGAATATTTTTGATAGAAAGATAACCTGCTATTCTATGCCTTTTCAAACCTATTGTAATTTTGCTTATCGTTTACAACAATTAAATGATCCTTTAGCTGGGCAATACTTTGAGAAAGCTCTAGAGGAATATTATAATTTTGACCATTATGATAGTTCTATAGGTTTTTCAATGAATCAATTGGTTAGTTATATGCATAAAAGCAATCACAAAGATAAATGGTTGTTTTTTGAGAAGATTAGCGATTGGGAGTTAGATGCTGAAGATTTACATGTATTTAACTATGCTAAATCGATGATGGCTATTATGCAACAAAGCGGGCAAGTAGAACTTTCTTTGTCTTGTAAGCTTCCTTATTTTAAACAAGATGGAATATATGCTATTGAGGATTTATATCTTTATTTTGAACAAAAGGCATTGCATTATGCAAATCTTTTTGACCAAAGGAATTCTAATACGAATTTTATAGAAGAAGTAAAAAAACTACAAAAATAGCCTAGAAATGCCTTGATTTTTATAAGGCAATACAATTACAAACATATGTTATATACCCTCGAAGTTCAGCGTCTTTTATTACAGCTTGAAGAAGTTTTAAAACCACAGGATAAAGTAAAGCTACTTTTAGAATGTATCTCTATTGTAGATAAAAATAAAGATATTGATTGGGGATTTGATTTAAGAATTCGCTTGATTAATGAAGAGATTTTTACTGCAAGCTCTAAGCATAGTGTAATTGCTTTTAGTTGGATATTAGATGCTGTAGAACTTGGAGGTGGTAGTTTTTTAGTAGAAGACTATTTATATGAGTATAAATGGATGTTTGCCAGTTGTTTTGGTTCTACTCAAATTAGTAAGGAACAATTTCATGCTATAGGAGATGATTTTCATGATCGCTTACTAAGCAATGGCTATAGTAGTAGAGGTTATTACCATATTTTAGCTATTTGGTTTCAGCACTTGAGAGATTTTGAAAAGGCGCAGCAGATTATAGCCTTAATGTTAGAGTGTTCTATTGACGACTTCTCAGATAATAAAGCATATGAGTTAACTCTTCAAACTTATAACGCATTGAAAATGGGGCAGATTGACAAGGCTTTATCTTTTGCTGCTCCATTATTTAGAAATGAATTCGAGGGAATAGAAACCTGTTTTGATACCTATAGTGTCTTTAGCTATGAGTTCTTTTTAATGGGAGATAAACGCGGCTTAGAGTTTTTTCGCTTAGCAGAAAAGAACCGGAAACAATATGCACCTTTAGATTATATAACGGATATTAGAAGTAGGGTTTTATTTCTGTTTTTACAGGATCAATATACTTCAGATCCAGATTGGGTGTTTTTTGAAGGTATGTGTAACTGGGAAAAGGATGCGGAAGACTTTTATAGTTATTATTTTATAAAATACTCCTTACTTATGCTGCAAAGGCATCAGGGGTATAAAGAGTTTACTTTTCTAGCTAGTTTAGATTACTATAACCCTTCTGGTGTTTATTATATGCCAGATCTTTTTGCTACTTTTAAACAAAGAGCATACGATTATGCACAAAAATTCGACAACAGGAATGGGAGTAATTATTTTACTTTAGAATTAAATGATCTTTTAAAATAAGCTTATTTGTCCAGGATTCTTGTCTTTGGCTTGTTTTTTCTTATTCTCTTTAGGTTTGTTTTTCTCTTTAGAATTACCTGTAGTTTCATTTTTAGTAGCAATAACTTGCTCAAAAGACTGAGGTAGTCCTTGTTTTTGCACGGCAAAGAACTCAGAGAAATCTTCTACTGCTGTTTCTTCTACTGCTGTTTCTTCTACTGCTGTTTCTTCTACTGCTGTTTCTTCTACTGCTGTTTCTTCTACTGCTGTTTCTTCTACTGCTGTTTCTTCTACTGCTGTTTCTTCTACTGCTGTTTCTTCTACTGCTGTTTCTTCTACTGCTGTTTCTTCTACTGCTGTTTCTTCTACTGCTGTTTCCTCTTGTGTAAATAAGTCCTGTTCAAGTTGTTGTTCAAAGAGATCAAAACTCAAAGGTTTTACGTTGTCCTCTAGCTTATCAAAATGATCAGCTGTCAACGATGTAAATGAAGCGGATATTTCAGGTTGAGACAATTCACCTTCTACAAGAAATTCGTCCATTTTAGCTGGTTCATTAGCTTGAGATTCTGGTTGTAAAGGTAGGTATGCTTGGTTCTCGGTTTTATTGTATTCTACCTTTTCTAATATATTTAATTTTACTTTATTACCTAAATCTGTTATAATACGATTGATTTTTTTATCCTTTTTCTCTGTCTCTTGGATAGAAGACTCTAATAATTTCAATAAACTGTAACCTAGGTGGTATTTTAAAGTAATAGAATGTTTCTTATTATGGTCTAAGATTGAAACTTGTTTCTGAACGCTCTTTGCTTTATTGTGCAATAAAACAATTAGTTCCTCTTGACAACTAAGTACTAATGCATCTGTAATGTTATTTACCAAAAAAGTTTGGTTTTGTTCTAATAGGTCAATTACAGTAAGAAGAACATCATTATTTAGTTTAAGGGAAATTTTCGGGATCATTGGAAGAAGAGTAATGAAACTATTTTAGGTGAATAACAAGAATACAAAATAAGTGAAAAATATTGGTATTATCGTCATTTTATATAAAAATATTATATATACCCTTTTCTAAATAATCATTTAATTATTAATGAGTTGTTATTAGAAAGCTCTAGTGTATAATTCTGGTTTTAGACAGAAAATATATACACCCAATAATAGGATTTAGATGTATGTTTTTTCTGCATAATAAGTTTTGTTATTTTTTAAAGATGTCTGACATACTTAGTATTTTTAATTTGGTCTAGCAGTATTCTTATTCCAGTAAAGCAATAACCTTTTTTTATCCATTGTTAATAACTTATCAACAATACTTAAAAATCTGTTCATAAATCGAATGCCTAGTCTATAGTATTAAATTTAGAAAAGAATAATGTATTGTATATTAATTTATTACGGGACTTTTTTTTGTTTTTAATTGTTGATAAGTTATTCTATTTTTGTGCTTAATAAATAGCGTTTAGGTTGAGTTATGAACATAGTTATCAACATTTTAACAGTGAATTACCTAAGAATCTGTTTTAATGGAAATTTGAGTGCTATTTCACTTGTTTTACCAAGGTTGTTGATAAAGTTATCAACATATTATATAAATTTGTGCATAAGAGTTTAAAAGTAAAATTTTTGCATCTATTTATATGTTTTTTTTATTACAAATGGTTGATTATTAAGCGTATTGTTTGTTTTAGATTTGTTGATAAGTTTAAGTTTATACGCGGTGTAATATCCATTTTATTAGGTTGTGTGTAAACTTATACACATAGTTATTAACAAAATATATGTCTCTGCATTCTAGGCTTAAATTTTGCTTGGAAATGTGTTAGTGCTTTTTCTCCTACAGTAAAATTTTTGAGATAGCAACTGACTTTTGTTAGGTTTTTAGCTTTTTTTTCGCAGTAAGTTTGTGATGTCAAGCAAGAGTAATTTGGCGTAAAATTAATATAGTTATTGAACCAAAAGTTACTGCTTGGTTAAAAGCACTGGGCAAATAGTGCTTTGTAAAAGATAAAGATTATGGAAGCACAAAAAATTAAAAGACGTAGAAAAGAATTAGGTTTGACACAAGAGAATATCGCTAAAGGCCTCGGGATTTCCCAAAAAGCTTACTGCGATATCGAAAATGGTAAAACTAAATTAAAAACGGATACTTTGGATCAAGTTTGTAAGTTATTGAGAATAACTCCCTATTCAGTTTGTCCCATAGCATGTGAGTGTGCTTTAGATATTGAGAGTAAACACAATAAATTACTCTCTTTTTTAGAAACAAACAACATTGAGATTCCTGAAGACTTGTTATAAAACAATGTTAATCAGAAGACAATATTATAGCCCAGGAAGTATTTACTGTTTTTTTTGTAATAATAATTACCTGTAGTTTATATTAAAAAAGAAATAAGCCCAACTTGCGTTGGGTTTATTAAGTTATAAAAAGTATTGAAACTATATTTTGTTATAACTACCGCTATAGAATTATATATTCCATTTTAGTAAACTAGCTCCCCATGAGAAACCAGCACCGAAAGCTGTTAGTAACAATAGATCTCCTTTTTTCAATTTTTCTTTGTTCTCCCAAATACACAATGGTATGGTAGCTGCAATAGTATTACCTAGATAGGCAATATTGTTTAGAGCTTTATCAGAATCAATACCTAATGCGTTTCCAACAGCATCAATAATTCTTTTATTTGCTTGATGAGGTACTAGGTAATTAACATCATTTACAGTTAGATGATTTCTACTAAGTATATCTTCACAAGCTTGTGACATTGAAGTTACAGCTTGTTTAAATACTACTTTTCCATCTTGTTGTATATAAGGGTTTTGTTGATGTTGATCTTGAGTGGTGTGTGGGTACAAAGATCCACCAGCTTGAATATTCAATGATTCTTGTCCTAGACCATTACTTTGAAGTAATGCATCTACAATGCCTTGATCTTTAGATTCTTCGAGCCAAACCGCACCAGCTCCATCTCCAAATAGAATATTAGTTGAGCGATCCTTAATATCAACGTAAGCACTGATTTTATCGGCACCAACTACTACTACATTTTTATATCTTTTAGATTCTATTAATGAAGCTGCTAAGTCTAATGCATATAAAAAACCTGAACAAGCTGCATTAACATCGAAAGCCCATGGACCAGCTAATCCTAGTTTTCTACAAATAATATTTGCTGTACTTGGCATTGGCATATCCGGAGTGGAAGTAGCAACAATTAAAGCCTGAATATCCTTAATATCTTTATTATAAGACTCTGCTAAATTTTTGATAGCAGCAACAGCCATATCTGATGTTGCTAAGTTTTGATCTAGTATTCTACGCTCTTTAATTCCTGTTCGCTTTAAAATCCATTCATCTGTTGTATTTGAGATCTTTTCTAGATCACCATTGGTACGTTTGTTGGAAGGAACATAACCCCCAATAGCGCTTATAGCGGCAAATGTATTTTTGGTATTCATTTATTTTAACAATTATTTAGGAGTCATAAAGGCAATAAATTAGATAAGGAAAAATTTGCATTTCTCCCTATATCTAATCGTAGGACAAATTTGCGGCTATTTGTTCTAATTATGGTAGTTAAATAAACGGCAATAGTTGTAAAAAAGACGTATTAATTAACAAATCAATTTTCTGATTTGTACTCTCTAGGCGAAATACCTGTATTAGTTTTGAAGAACTTGCTAAAAACGGAATTATCTGTGAAATTTAAGATGCTAACTACATCATTTATAGAGTTCTTAGGATTTTTTAGAAGTACTTTTGCTTCAAGTAAAATTGTTTCTGTTACGATTTGTTTAGGTGTCTTTTTGAATACTTCTGAAATAATTTTCGTGAGGTGTTTTCGACTAATAAAAAGTTGTTGCGCGTAAAAGTCAACTCTTCGTTCCTTTTTGAAATGAAGTCCTACTAAATGAAGGAAATCGTTGGCAATAGATTCTTTTCTAAGCTGTTTTCTAGTAGTAGGAGATTGCAAAGTTTTGTTATAAAAGTCTGCAATCTCGTAAATTAATGTGGAAAAGTAGGTTAATATGAGTTCTTTTCCAAATGTGTTTTTATTGAAATACGATAATTGTGCTATTCTTTTTAAGTTGTATTTAAGTACTAAAGCAATAGATCTATCTAATGAAATTACCTTGGCATGTGTAGAGGAGAAAAAACGAATTAGATTCGATGATTTAATATGGAATCCTGCCTCCAAGAAAAGTGCCGAATCTACAAACATAGTCTTTACAGTAAAGTCATGTGTGAAGTCCTTTATTTCAAAAAATTGATTGGATAGGACTACAAGTAAATCGTCCTTTTTTACAACTAATGGTTCTAAATTAATGGTGATTTCACATTTACCTGAGGTAATTAAGATCAAACCAAAGGTTGCAAATTGATAAGGACGATCCTTTACAAAATATTTTTGATGTGCTTTGTCTATATTCAAAACTGCAATACGGGGATCGGTCATCGTATTAATAAAACGATGAGTAATTTGTTGTAGGGTATAGTTTTGTATGTAAGAATTTTTAGGCACTTGTTTTAAAAATATTAAGATTATTACTGTCTTCAGATAAAAATAGCCAACAAAGGTATCGTTATTTTGAATGAGTTTTATTCAAGTAATATATTTTTATAGTGAAAATATTGCTCTAGTCCTTTTTCATTGCAAACGCTTCTCATATAGTATTCAATATGTTTGTCTCTTAAGTATTCATGAGAGAATTCAGACGGAGGGAAATAATCCTGGTCATCTCTAGTAAGATAAGATGCAAGGTGAAAACGGGCGATGTATTCTATATCAATATCAGGGCGATATACCTGTTCTTTTATTCCTCTATTTAGATTGTCGATAATCATTTTTAGGAACTTTCTCTTATAAACGTTTTTTTGCTTGAGAGCAATTTTAGGATAATACTTTTGTAGTTGATAACTAGAAACAGAAGAGACCACTTCGAAGGTATCCTTTATATTGCTAACTGCATAAAGAATCTCTGAGATAGCTCCTGATTTTTTTGAATTTGCAATAACAACCTGTTCTAAATATTGTGTATTGGTAAATTGTAGACTTTTTTCAATTAATTGGGGTTTAGATGAAAAATAGACATAAATTGTTTTTTTGGAAATATTTAGCTCTGTGGCTATATCGTCCATTGTTACTGTTTTGTAACCATGTTCTAAGAATAGTCTAGTGGCTTTAGATATAATTTCATTTTCCATTTTTTAATTCTGTGGGTTAGTTTTGTTAATATATTATGCTTGTTGGGAAAGGCAAATTTTGGTAAGTTGTTTTTTGGGGAAATTTAGCTAATATTTTTAAAAGGTTTGACCATAAAAGTAAGATTTCGGCTTAAAGTTAAAAGCTAACGAGCTTAAATGAAGAAAAAACACGTATTTTTACCTCAAAATATTTTTAAATGCAATCGATAGTTAAATATAAAGATCAAATTTCCGAATATATTAATTCTATTTCATTCAGTAATGAACCAAAAGAGTTATATGCACCAATTAGTTATATTCTCTCTTTAGGAGGTAAACAAATTAGACCAGTTTTAACCCTTATGGCGGCTGATATTTTTGGTACAGATCCCAAAGAAGCTATTCACGCTGCAACTGCTATAGAGTTGTTTCATAATTTTTCCTTGATGCATGATGATATAATGGATCAGGCATCTTTAAGACGTGGACAACAAACAGTTCATAAGAAATGGGATACGAATACAGCAATTTTATCAGGTGATGCTATGCTAATCTTAGCATATCAATACTTCGAAAACTACGAACCTCTTGTTTTTAGAGCTTTGGCTAAATTGTTTAGTAAAACAGCTATTGAAGTATGTGAGGGACAACAATGGGATATTGAATTTGAAAATCAAAATCAAGTGCAAATTCCTCAATATATTCAAATGATTAAGTTTAAAACTGCTGTTTTAGTTGCTGCAGCTTTAAAAATGGGAGCAATTGTAGCTAATGCAAGTGAGAAAAATGCTTTAGATATCTATGATTTTGGATTAAATCTAGGTCTAGCGTTTCAATTGCAAGATGACTTTTTAGATGCTTTTGGTAATCAAGCAACTTTTGGAAAAACAATTGGGGGGGATATTCTTGAGAATAAAAAAACCTATTTGTATTTAAAGGCATTAGAGAACGCAGATGGCCAACAAAAAGAAGAATTAGTAGCTTTGTTTAATAATAAAACACTACAAGGTCAAGCAAAAATTGACAGAGTAAAAGAATTATTTGAGCAAACTAAATCCAAAGAGGATTCTTTGCTTTTGATAAAGCAATACACAGAAAAAGCCTTAAGTATTTTAGATAAAATGGATCTTGCACAAGATAAAAAGCAACAATTGTTGGTTTTTAGTGAGGAGTTAATGGACCGTCAAGTATAATTCTTATTATGGAAGTGATTGAATTTTTACAGACTAATGTAACATCGGATAAGTTATTTATGGAGTTGGTAACTCAGGTTCAAAAAGATTTACAAATAACTGTAGATAGCGATATACATTTGCAATGCTCTACGGCCGATGAGCTTGTAGTAGAGTTGACTCAATATTTACATCAAGTATTAAACTCTACAAATATTGCTCGTTTTTCGAGCTTTTTATACAGAGTAGATGTAAGGGAGAAGGATGTGAAAAGTATTCAAGCCACCGATATAGAAATGTATGTAGACAGAGTAGTTTATTTAGTTTTGAGAAGGGAGTTTCAAAAGGTTTATTTGAAAAACACTTTAAGTAAATAACATTTAAGTCTTTCTATAGAATTAATTTAATTGATATAGCTCCTTGCAAAAGGAAAAAAGTACAAAACAAAGGTCTTTTATCTAGAGATAAAAGACCTTTGTTTTTAAAAATATAATCGGATAAACGGCATATAAGCGCTTGGATAGATCATGTCTTTTTCTTTGTAAAGTACATTGTATCTCACCCCAATTGTTACTGGTCCACTAGTATATCCTATACCAGCAAATAATCCTGTGTTCCAGAAATTATCTTTTACTTTTTCCAAGTCTTTATAGGTATAAGTATTGTTTGCTCTAAGCTGTTCTAGTTCTAAGGATAACTGCAAATATGGAAGTGGATTGGATAAAACAATCAAACTACCTCCATATAACCAAGAGTTATATTCTTTCACATAATCATAGTAATGAGAGCGATTTTTACTATGGATATAATTAGCTTGTAAAGAAACTCCAGCACTAAAATAGGGACTAAACTCTCTTATTGCACTTGGAGCCAACATAATATCAGTATATCCACTACCGAAGCCTAAACCTAGTCCACCTCCAAATTTCCACTTTTTATTATATTCATAATTTTGAAGGTGATTTTGGACTTGTTGTGCATTAATTAAAAAACAAGACAATAAAAAAAAGGATAATAGCAAAAAAATCCTTGTTTTATTCATATTAAGGTGTTTCATTTTGTCAAAGTTAATTTTATAGGGTGATAAAAATAACTAAAAGTATATAGTAATGTCATAAAGAGTTGTATTTTTGTGAAAATATATTTAAACAAAAGGTCTTTAGACGAAATTATGGATAGATATTCCTTTTTAAATGCGGCACACACTGCATTTTTTGCAGAATTATATGATCAGTATCTAGAAAGCCCAGACAGCGTAGAGCCAAGTTGGAGAGCTTTCTTTCAGGGATTTGATTTTGCGAACGAATTCAGTGATGGGCCTGTAGAGCAATTATCACAAGCATATTCTCAAGGTAATAGTGCTAGTGGAAATAATGCAAGTCAAGTAGAGAAAGTTCAAAAAGAATTTTCGGTTTTACGCTTAATTGACGCATACAGAACTTATGGGCATTTACTTACTAAAACCAACCCATTAAGAGATCGAAAAGTTGAACATCCGGATTTGAGTTTAGAGAAGTTTGGTCTTTCTCAAGCTGATTTGAATGTTAGCTTCGAAGCTGCAAAAACAATACAACTACCAACATCAACTTTATCACAAATTCTTGCACAGTTAGAAAAAGTTTACTGTTCTACATTGGGTATTGAATATAAGTATATCGCCGACGAAAAGGCAGTAGCTTGGATTCAAGAACACTATGAAGCGCCAGAAGCTAAATTTGACAATGAAGAGAAAAAAGAGATCTTACACAAGTTGATTGAAGCTGTGTCTTTTGAAAACTTCTTAAACACAAAGTATGTTGGACAAAAGCGTTTCTCTTTAGAGGGATTAGAAGCTGCTATTCCAGCAATGGATTTCTTAATCGATTCAGCTGCCAGTAAAGGGGTAGAGGATATCGTTGTAGGTATGGCGCACAGAGGACGTTTAAATGTATTGGCTAACGTTTTCAAAAAGCCAACGCAGGAAATATTCTCTGAATTTGATGGGAAAGATTATGATGAAGTGGAAGGATTTGACGGAGACGTTAAATACCACTTAGGATTAACATGTGATCGTCAAACACGAAGTGGTAAACAAGTTCATATGAACCTTACTCCCAACCCTTCTCACTTAGAGACAGTTGGAGCGGTAATTGAAGGTATTGCTAGAGCAAAACAAGACACTAAGTTTGCTAATGATCCAGCAAAAGTATTACCAATTGCTTTGCATGGTGATGCGGCTATTTCTGGGCAAGGTATCATGTATGAAATCATACAAATGGCTCAATTAAGAGGATACAAAACCCAAGGTACAATTCACATTGTATTAAATAACCAAGTTGGTTTTACTACAAACTATAGTGACGGACGTTCTTCGACTTATTCTACTGATATTGCTAAAGTAACAGCTTGTCCTGTTTTGCATGTTAATGCTGATGATACAGAGGCTGCAGTAAGAGCTTTCTTATTTGCTTTAGATTATCGTATGGAATTTGGACGTGATGTTTTCATTGACTTAGTAGGTTATAGAAAATATGGACATAACGAAGGAGATGAGCCGAAATTCACTCAACCAATTTTATATAAATTAATTTCAAAGCACGCAAACTCTCGTAATATCTATACAGATAGATTATTAGCTGATAATGTTATTTCAGAAGATTTTGTAAGCTCATTGGAAAAACAATATAAAGATGTTTTAGAGGTTGATTTGGAAACTTCTCGTAAAAACGAATACGCAAAAATCAGAACTTTCATGGAAGAAAACTGGAAAGATTTTGAGCGCGTAGAACGTGATTCGATGCTTGCAAATTACGACACTAAAGTATCTCTAGACACTTTAACTTCTATCGCAAATGTGATTACTGAATTACCTGGAGATAAGAAATATATCAGCAAGGTAAAGAGATTAATCGGGGATAGAAAGAAAATGTTCTTCGAAACAGATCGTTTGGATTGGGCAATGGGTGAGCTTTTAGCTTACGGATCATTACTAACACAAGGATATGATGTTCGTATGAGCGGGCAAGACGTAGAGCGTGGGACTTTCTCGCACCGTCACGCTGTAGTCAAAACGGAAGACACAGAAGAACCGGTTATCTTATTAAATCAGTTAGAAAATCAAAAAGGAGAGTTCCGTATTTTCAACTCATTATTATCTGAATACGCTGTATTAGGATTTGAGTATGGATATGCATTAACTAACCCTAACACTTTGACAATTTGGGAGGCGCAATTTGGAGATTTCTCTAATGGTGCTCAGATTGTTTTAGACCAGTATATTTCTGCTGCTGAAGATAAATGGACAACTCAAAACGGAATTGTAATGTTATTACCTCACGGATACGAAAACCAAGGTGCTGAGCACTCTTCGGCTAGACTTGAGCGTTATTTACAATTATGTGCTGAGGATAATATGTACGTTGCAAACTGTACAACTCCGGCTAACTTCTTCCACATGATGCGTCGACAAATGATAACTAACTTTAGAAAACCTCTAATTGTTATGTCACCAAAGAGTTTACTTAGAAATCCTGCTGCAGTTTCAACAGTTAGCGATTTAACAGATGGACAATTCCAATATGTAATCGATGATATGAATGTAGAGGCTTCAAAAGTAAAATCATTGGTTTTCGTTAGTGGTAAATTCTACTATGATTTGGTTGCTAAAAGAGAAGAACTAGGCAGAGATGATATTGCTTTTGTTCGTATCGAGCAATTATTCCCATTACCAGTGGAACAAATGAAAGAAGTTATTGCTAAGTACCCTAATGTAGAAGATTATGTTTGGGCACAAGAAGAACCGCGTAATATGGGTGCTTACACTTATATTGCTACAAACTTTGAAGAAAAACCTCTTCGCTACGCTGGAACAAAAGCTTATAGTGCACCTGCTTCAGGAAGTGCTGTACGTTCTAAAAAGCGTTTTGCGTATGCAGTTGAGAAAGTTTTCAACAAGGATTTATAATAAAAAAATCGTATTTTTACATAACAATATCTAATTAAAGAATATAAAAGATGAGCATCTTAGAAATGAAAGTTCCTTCGCCAGGTGAGTCAATTACTGAAGTTGAAATCGCTACATGGTTAGTTAAAGATGGAGATTACGTTGAAAAAGACCAAGCGATTGCTGAAGTAGATTCAGACAAAGCTACTTTAGAATTACCTGCAGAGGTAAGTGGAATCATCACTTTAAAAGCTGAAGAAGGTGATGCAGTTGCCGTTGGTCAGGTAGTGTGTTTAATTGACACTAGTGCTGAAAAGCCAGCTGGTGGATCAAGTTCAGCTAAGGCTGAGCCTGCAAAAGAAGCTCCAAAAGCGGAAGCTGTTCAAGCTGCTCCGGTTGCTGCTGCTGCTACTACTTATGCTACTGGAAGTGCATCTCCAGCTGCAAAGAAAATTTTAGATGAGAAAAACATCGACGCTGGAAGTATAGTGGGTACAGGTAAAGATGGAAGAATAACAAAAGAAGACGCTATCAACGCAAAAGCTTCTATGGGAACTCCAACAGGTGCTCCAAGAAACGAAGAGCGTAAGAAAATGTCTATGTTACGTCGTAAAGTTGCAGAACGTTTAGTTGAGGCTAAAAATACTACAGCTATGTTAACTACATTCAATGAAGTTAACTTAACAAACGTAAATAAATTAAGAAGTGAATATAAGGATGCTTTCAAAAACAAACATAATGTTGGTTTAGGATTTATGTCTTTCTTCACTAAAGCAGTAACTCGTGCATTAGAATTATATCCAGATGTAAACTCAATGATTGATGGTCAAGAGCAAATCAAATTTGATTTTGCTGATATCTCAATCGCAGTTTCAGGTCCTAAAGGATTAATGGTTCCTGTAGTTAGAAATGCTGAATTATTGTCTTTCCGTGGAATTGAAACAGAAATCAAACGTTTAGCAATTAGAGCTCGTGATGGGCAAATTACAGTTGACGAGATGACAGGTGGTACTTTCACTATTACAAATGGTGGTGTATTCGGATCTATGTTATCTACGCCAATTATCAACCCTCCACAGTCTGCTATCTTAGGAATGCACAATATTATTGAGCGACCTATCGCTGTTGATGGAAATGTTGTTATTGCACCAATGATGTATTTAGCTTTATCTTATGATCACCGTATTATTGATGGTCGTGAGTCAGTTGGATTCTTAGTAGCTATTAAAGAAGCTTTAGAAAACCCAATGGAGCTATTATGTGATAATAATCCTAAAAAAGCTTTCGAACTTTAGTAGAAGCTTTTACTAGTATAAAGCGGTAATGTGTAAAACATTGCCGCTTTTTTTTTGATATTTTTCCACTTTTTTTGCAAATTAACGGATTATTCATTGCTTGTAGATATAGTGTATGGTTAAGCGACTTAAAGGATAGAGAGAATTTATTTTAGAGGATTTATATAGAAAGTAGGGTGTTTTTTAGGGGTAGCCTTTCTATAAAATAGCATATTATCTCAAGTTCTATAGTATTAATAGTCTAGTTTTTGATTATTTTAGTAGAAATTATACTAGAGTGAAGCAGCACTTCTGTAAGTTAGTAATGCATTAAGGTTAGATGTAGCTTACTTGGTTGATTTAAGCTTTTATTAGAGGGGTTTAAAGCCATATAATCAGCAAGGTATGCCAATGTATAGCTTTTGAATTAAGAAGATGTAAAGCTAGCTTAAATCGGACTTTATCGTATTTTGATACTCTGGGTTATTAAGATTTGGTTTTATCGCCTGAATATGACTAATAATTGGCCAAGGAATAAAGGAAATAAGTGTTTAAACGGTATATTTGCTATATCTCAGAAAAATTAATATCAAATTATGAGTTCTTTATATTATATAGATAGAAGTGATGTGACTTTGAATCAAGTGATGTTTAATGAAGCAGTTGAAAAGCAGATTCAGGAGTTTTTGAAAGAATATAAGTACAGGGAAATATTGGCTAAATATTCCTTACCAGTTAGTAATAAGCTTCTTTTACATGGTAAAAGTGGTTGTGGTAAAACAATGACAGCAAAAGCTATAGCTAAATATCTTAATAAGAAACTAATCATTGTTAATTTATCTTCTATTGTGTCTTCTAGACTGGGAGAAACAGCTAAGAATATTGAGAGTTTATTTAAAGAAATTCAATACGAAAGTGCTATTTTATTTTTTGATGAATTCGATACTTTGGGACAGATTAGAGATTATGATAATAAGGATAATAGTGAGATGAAAAGAGTAGTGAATGCTATATTGCAGTTAATAGACAACTTTCCAGGTAAATCTATTTTGATGGCTGCTACCAATCAAATACATATGATAGATACTGCTTTGATAAGGAGGTTTGAAATTTTGTTGGAATATAGTAATCCAAGTAAAGAAGCTTTAGATCAGTACTACGATGCTATGCTAGATGCTTATCCAGAGGAATTTCGAAAATTGGATAGAATTTATGATATTTCCTATGCCGAGGCTAAGAATCACATTTTTAAAACGGTCAAAAATAACATTATACAAAATGCAATAGCCTTGGAGAGTCCAGCTAAGTAAATTAATATACTACACTATGATGAAATGGGAAAAGCTTTTGTCTTTAAAAAAGCACGGAGATACATTTTTTAGAAATCGCTTAGACGAGCAAGAAACAAGAATTGGTTTCGAAGTAGATTACGATAGAATTATTTTCTCTTCTGCCTTTCGTAGTTTACAAGATAAGACCCAAGTAATTCCATTGTCGAAAACGGATTTTGTACACACTCGATTAACTCATTCTCTAGAAGTTTCTGTAGTTGGACGTTCATTGGGGCGTAATGTAGGAGAAAAGATTCTGAAAAAGTATCCTAATTTGTCCGAACAATATGGATATACTATCAATGACTTCGGTGCTATTGTAGCGGCGGCGGCTTTGGCTCATGATATTGGAAATCCACCATTTGGTCATTCAGGTGAAAAAGCTATATCTGATTTTTTTAGCAAGGGTAAAGGACAGAAGTACCAAGAACTGGTGAGTGAAAAACAATGGGCTGACTTTACTAACTTTGAAGGTAATGCCAATGGTTTTAGTATACTTACAAAGTCAAGACCTGGAGTTGAGGGAGGATTGCGTATTTCTTATGCTACTTTAGGTGCTTTTATGAAATACCCTAAAGAGTGTTTACCTATTCAGCCAAGTAAAGGTATATCAGATAAGAAATATGGTTTCTTTCAATCAGATAAGGAAGCTTTTATAGATGTAGCTACAGAACTTGGTTTGACAATGAAACAAGATCGAAATGAGATTGGATTTTATCGTCATCCTTTAGCTTATTTAGTAGAGGCTGCAGATGATATTTGCTATACTATTATAGATTTTGAAGATGGGATTAATTTAGGATGGATTCCTGAGGAACATGCTTTAGAATTTTTGATTAAGATTGTTCAAAATAGTATTAATCCACAGACTTATTCTAAGTTGCGCAATACCCAAGATAGGGTAAGTTATCTTCGTGCCTTAGCTATTGGAAGTTTAATCCAAGATGTAACTAGGGTTTTTGTAGAAAATGAAGAAAAGATATTACTTGGAGAGTTTGATTTCTCTTTAACTGATAAATGTGCTTATATCGCACAAATGAAAGATATTTTATCTGTGAGCATTGCAAATGTTTACCAAAGTAAAGAGGTAGTTCAAAAGGAGATTGTTGGTTATAGAGTAATACATACTCTTTTAGAAAGCTTTTTAGGTTCAGTACATAATAAGTATTATCACCAAGATACTCATTATGATGGATTAGTTCTACAATTGCTTCCTGAGCGTTACCAGGGCATTATAGACTGCCCATATGAGAGAATGATGGATATATGTCATTTTGTATCCATGTTGACCGATGGTAAGGCTTTAGAGCTATATCGTACTTTAAAGAAACAAGATTAAGTTATAAATAAGCATAAAAAAACGCCCTTTACGAAAAAAGGGCGTTTTTTGTTTATAGCTATTATATTATTGTTTGTCGTATTTTGTGAAGTTACTTTCTAAAGATTCTTGACCAGCAAATTCTGTTTCAGCTAGTTGTTGTGCGTTTTCATTTGCAAAAGTTTTTCTTGCTATCTCAACACTATTTTGATCTATGCTTTTTAGTTGAATAACATAATAAGAGTTTTGTACATTTGGTTCAATTCCCTTTAAAAGAATTTTATTAGTCTTGTTGTTAAATGCTAAGATCTCCATGGAATAACTACCATTGAAGTTTACTTTTTGGTTATCAAATTCATAGTAGTAAGTAAAACCTTGGGCAGAGAATAGGTATTTTCCTTCCACAGGTAACTCTATCTTATTATTAGATTGCTCTGCTTTTACAAGTGGTAACCATCCAAAAATTTCTTTCCCGTGATTTACTTCAATATTTACAGTAGGGTCTGGGTATTTACTTTTAATTGCTCTATCTACTTGATCAAAATGATAAGTAGCATCCATATTAAATAGGAAGCCATTTTCTGTTTTGTTTGCAATAAAAAAGGCTTTAAATGTTTTGTCTTCTGGGTTTTGAGTAATTACCTTCTGCACCTTTGTTATTGTGTTTTCATAAATGGAAACAATAGTGTATAGCTGATCCTTTTGACCACTTCCTGTCATATCTCCCATATCAATACTAATTGTATTTGGTGTGAAAGTAAAAGGAATAGGATTTCCAGCGTGGATAAAGTTGAACTCTCCTTCAAAGTCTAAGCGGGGGGATAATTCTTTTTGATCTTTAGTATCCGTATAGATATTACCATTATCGTCGCTATTGCAACTTGTTGTGATTGCTGCTAAAAGGAATAGGCAAAAAAATAGTTTAATTGATTTCATTTTGTATTTAGTTTTAATTTAGACCAAAACTAAATAAAGAAAATAAAATACACAACATTAATTTAAAATAATTCTAAATAATTCACATCCTAATTTTAATCAAGGTAGTAAATAAAAAAAGGCACCTATATAAATATAGGTACCTTCTCTTATTTTGTCATTTGTCTTAGAGGACAAATAGTGAATTCTTAAGCTTCAAATGGTAAAATAGAAACGTAAGACTTGTTGTCTTTTTTCTTTTGGAATTTAACAACTCCGTCAACTTTTGCATGTAAAGTATGATCTTTTCCCATGTAAACGTTTTCACCAGGATTGTGCTTAGAACCTCTTTGTCTTACGATGATGTTACCTGCAATAGCAGCTTGTCCACCGTAAATCTTAACGCCTAAACGTTTCGATTCTGATTCTCTACCGTTCTTAGAACTACCTACACCTTTTTTATGTGCCATGACGTTTTAAATTTAGATTGTTAATACTCAGCTTTCGCTGTTTTTGTTATTTAACTATTTTGCATTGATTCCCTCAATAACAATTTGAGTTAAAGATTGTCTGTGACCATTTTTCTTTTTGTAACCTTTTCTTCTTTTTTTCTTGAAAACGATTACTTTGTCACCTTTAAGGTGTTGTAAAACTTTAGCTTCTACAGAAGCACCTTCTATAGCTGGGGCGCCTAAAGTGATGTTATCGTTTTCTTCAATTAAAAGAACTTTGTCAAAAGTAACAGTTGTTCCTTCTTCTGAAGCTAAACGGTGAACATAAACCTTTTGGTCTTTGCTAACTTTGAATTGTTGCCCTGCTATCTCTACGATTGCGTACATAACAATATAATTAAATGTTTAATAAGGGTGCAAATATAAACTTATTTTTTTATATACAAAAGAATATTCGTGAGTAAAAAATTGTTTTTTACAGGTATAAAATGTTACTACTGAGACTATTGGTCTTTAAGTGGACTTGAAAAGGGATTGGCTTCTTTGTAGTTTTAGCAAAGTTTTATTAATTGAGGTAACTGTTTTAAAAATATTAATAATTTATTTTGTTGGAAATAACTGCGTTTAAAGGACTTTAGAGTAATTACACTTAATTTTTATACTTATTTTAACTCTTAAGTTTTAATTATCAATCTATTAACTGTAACAAAGTAGTATTATTTGCGACTTATATTACCATTAACTAACTTAATTTAATCTATCGCTTAATGAAAAGAATATTTTTTGTCGTGGGTACCCTCCTGTGTACTTTAGGAGGTTACGCACAAAAGGTCGACTTTCAGGAGTATACCCTGGACAATGGATTACATGTAATTTTACACGAAGATAAAACTGCTCCTGTAGTAGTGACTTCTGTGATGTATCATGTAGGAGCCAAAGATGAACAACCAGATAGAACTGGTTTCGCGCATTTTTTTGAACATTTACTTTTTGAAGGGACTCAAAATATCCCAAGGGGAGACTGGTTTAAGATTGTAACTAGTAATGGGGGGAAAAATAATGCTAATACTTCCGATGATAGAACTTATTATTATGAGATATTCCCTTCTAATAACTTAGAGCTTGCTCTTTGGATGGAGAGTGAACGTTTAATGCATCCTGTTATTAATCAAATTGGAGTAGATACTCAAAATGAAGTTGTAAAGGAAGAAAAGAGGCTTCGCGTAGATAATCAGCCTTATGGACAGATTTTTACCGAGGTTAAAAAGAATCTTTTTACTAATCACCCATATCGTTGGGCTCCAA
The DNA here is from genome assembly GCF_054871665.1 of Myroides sp. LJL115. Taxonomy (NCBI): domain Bacteria; kingdom Pseudomonadati; phylum Bacteroidota; class Flavobacteriia; order Flavobacteriales; family Flavobacteriaceae; genus Myroides; species Myroides sp. LJL115. Next base: position 37,202 of record NZ_JBTXLS010000003.1, read on the forward strand.
TTGGATCTATGGAGCATTTAGATGCAGCCACACTTGAAGAGTTTTTAGCTTTTAATAAAAAATTCTATATCCCTAATAATGCCGTTTTAGTTGTTGCAGGTGATTTTGATGAAAAACAAGCTAAAAAATGGATACAGCAGTATTTCGGAAGTATTCAAAAAGCAGAGCCAATTCAAAGAACCTCTTTTGTAGAGACGCCAATTACTCAGCAGATAAATGCTGTTTTTGAAGATCCAAATGTTCAGCTTCCAATGGTATTACAAGCTTATCGTACACCATCTATGAAGGATAGGGATGCGAGAGTGTTAGATATGATATCTGTTTTATTATCTCAGGGAAAAAGTTCGAGATTATATAAAAAGGTAATTGATCAAAAGAAAATGGCTTTAGAAATAGCCTCTTTCGATATAAGTCAAGAAGATTATGGTATGTATTTTATTTATGCCATCCCAATGCAAGGATATACTTCTGAACAGATAGTGAACGAAATAGATCAAGAGATTGACTTTTTACAAACTAATTTAATATCCGATAAAGATTTTCAAAAATTGCAAAACGTGATTGAAAACCGCTATGTAAATGAGAATGCTTCTCTAGAAGGTTTAGCGGAAAACTTAGCTTCTTACTATTTATTATATGGAGATGTGAATTTAATTAATTCTAATATTGATATATATAGAAGTATCACCAAGGAAGAAATTCGTGAAGTTGCAAAAAGATACTTGAACAAAAATCAACGTTTAATTTTGGACTATGTTCCTGTGAAAGAAGCTAATAATTAAAATTTTGTAAAGAATAATCAGATGAAAAAAATATATTTATTTATTGCAGCTGCTTTTTTAGTTATAATCCCAAGTAGTATGCAAGGACAAGATCGTAAGCAACCCAATCCAGGGCCAGCTCCAACGGTACACATTACCAAACCAAAAACTTTTGTGATGGCTAATGGTTTAACGGTAATGTTAGTGCAAAATGATAAATTACCTCGAGTGTCTTATAGTTTAACTATTGATAATCCATTAGTTTACCAAGGGGATAAGACAGGGGTTTCGAATCTATTATCTGCTATGTTAGGAGGTAATACTAAAACAATGGACAAAGAGAAGTACAATGAAGAAATTGACTTTTTAGGCGTGTCTATGCGATTTAGCTCAATGGGTGGTTCTGCTTCTGGATTATCTAAATACAATGAGCAGATCATATCTTTATTAAGTCAAGGAACTTTAGAGCCAGTTTTTACTCAATTAGAGTTTGATAAGGTGAAAGCTCAACAAATAGAGGGAGTAAAGAGTATGGATAAAAGTGTTTCTGCTATTTCTAATAGAGTGAATCACGCCCTTTTATATGGTAAGGATACTCCAGTGGGAGAGTTTGAGACAGAAAATACCTTATCTAATATTCAATTAGCAGATGTACAGGATTATTACAAAAAGTACTTTATTCCAAATAAAGCTTATTTAGTAGTAGTAGGGGATATTGATGTAAAACAAACCGAAGCTTTAATTCGCAAACACTTTGGTAAATGGAAAAAAGAAAATACTACTTTCCCAAACTATAATTTAGCTAAAAATGTAAAGGCTCCACAAATTGATTTCGTAGACATGTCTAATGCGGTTCAAAGTGAAATAGCTTTAGTTAACCAAGTAGAATTAAAGATGAATGATAAAGATTACTTTGCTGCTTTGCTAGCCAACCAAGTACTTGGAGGTGGTGGAGAGGGTAGATTGTTTCTGAATCTAAGAGAAGCTCATGGATGGACCTATGGAGCTTATTCTTCTTTAAGTCCTACTCGTAATTATCCAGGAATGTTCTTAGCAACTGCCTCTGTTCGTAATGTAGTAACAGATAGTGCTGTTACAGAATTTATGAAGGAAATTGACCTAATGAGAAATACTCTTGTTAGTGAAGAAGAATTAGCCATGGCTAAAAGCAAATACATAGGTAACTTTGTAATGGAAATTCAAAAGCCAGCCACTATAGCTAGATATGCTTTGTTTAGTGCCTTGTATAATTTACCAAATGATTTTTATGAAAACTATATAAAAAATATCCAAAGTGTCACTGCCCAAGATATTCAAAAGGCAGCACAGAAATATTTTTTAAGTGAGAATATGCGAATTATTATTGTTGGTAAAGCAAGTGAGGTATTACAAGGGTTAGAATCTTTACAGATTCCGATTAACTATTATAATACACAAGCAGATCCAACTGAAAAACCTTCTGTGGATGTATCAGCGCCAGTTGGAACAACTGTAAATAGTGTGGTTAATAAATACCTTAATGCCATTGGAGGTGTAAATAAATTAAAAGAAGTAAAGAGTGTATTTACACAAGCCACTGCTAGTGTACAAGGAATGGAAATTGAATTTGATTCTAAAATAATGACTCCAGGGTATAGTTTAGTTACACAAAGTATGGGAGGTACTCTACTTTCTAAAGTGGTAATTACCCCACAAAGTGGATATACATTTAATCAAGGCGTGAAAACTGAATTAACTCCAGAGCAACTTTTAAAGGCTCAAAAAGAAGCATATCCTTTCGTTGAGTTAAATTGGATAGATAATCCTGATGTTACTTTAGGTCAACTTAAAACGGTGGATTCAAAAAAATGTGTAGGTCTAAAAGTTGGAAATAGTGTACATTATTATGATTTGGAATCAGGTTTAAAATATGGTATCGACTCTAACAGTGAACAGGATCCTAATGTAGTAAGTTCGGTAGAATTAAGTGATTACAAGCAAACACAAGGAATTTGGTTTCCAATGACACAAACCATTAATATGGGTATTGAAATTCAAATTAAAACAAAAGATATTAAAGTTAATCAAAATGTTTCTTTAGAAGACTTTAACTAGTTGATATACATTTATTTGGTTTTTAAAAAAGCAGCTAACTTTTTGTTAGTTGCTTTTTTTAATTCGTATCTTTATTGCCCCAATTAAGAATTAATATATTGAGATATGAAAGTAATCAAATTTTTTGCTCTAGTTGCTTTTGCTAGTTTTATAACAACTAGTTGTCAGCAAGGTTCTACTGCTTCTGACCAAAATAAACAAGTGGAACAAATACAAGAAGATGCTCCTAAATCTAATGAAGACCAAGTGGCTGAGTTACAACAAGCTACTTTTCATGTAGAAGGAATGACATGTGAAGTTGGTTGTGCTAGTTTTATACAGAAAAAACTATCTGATTTACCAGGAGTTACACAAGCTACTGTTGATTTTGATACTAAAACAGCTACTGTAGTATATCAACAGAATCAACAAACTCCAGAGGTTTTAACTCAAACAGTTGAGAAAATTGCCAATGGATTATACCAAGTAAGCGATATGCAGACGGTAAGTTACACGAATTAGTAATAAAAAGGTATGAAATAAGAAAGGTCAAAATATATTATATTTTGACCTTTCTTATTTTAGTTATTCCATTGTAAAGATTCTAGGATATTTACCATGTCATTATGTAAGTATTCCTTTGCAGGATAAATGGAGTCGAAGTTTGGTTTGGCATAAAAGTACAAAGAGGCAACTAAAAAGTTTTTCTGGCTATCTGTTGCATAGAACTGTACATTAGTTGCGGCATTTCCTTCAATTTGATATAATATTCCAGAGAGGTTGTTTTCTGGAATTTCAAAGGGATGCTCTATGATTTGATCTGCCTTAATAAAATGTTCGTAGGTTAGTTTTTGAGCATCTTTTAAAAGAAAATCTAAATTATTGTTTATAGGCTTATAATTTAGAAATATTGTAGCCTTCATTTGTGGATAATGAACCTCTAATGAATTAGGATATGGTTTTTTAATTAGAGCTAAATCATTTTTTTGAAAACTAAATCCATTAATACTATCTTTAAAACCATGATAGGTTGCCTTGGGGTAATCTAAGGCTAAATAAGCCTGAGGCTTTGGTAGTACTTCTTTTTTACATGAGCTTAGGCTAAGTGTTAAAATACTAAGTAATGGTAATAGGATGGTTTTATACATTATAAAAGTGTCTTTTTTTAAAAGGGTAGGGTATCATTGTTTTCAATAGGAGGAACCTTAAAATTGTCAATATTTTGCTGGTTTATTTGTTGAAAGGTAGGTGTAGATTCTGTATTGTCTTGTTGTTTTACACGTAAGAATTTAATCTCTTTGACAATCACTTCATAAATCATTTGTTGTACCCCTTGTTCATTAGTCCATTGAGTAGTTTTAACCTTTCCTTCTACATAGATTCTATCTCCCGTAGTTAAATACTTCTCGCACAGTTCGGCCTGTTTGTTTTTTACAACTATATTATGCCATTGGGTAGTGGTAACTCTTTGTTGAGTAGATTTAGAAATATAAGATTCATTTGTTGCAAGGGGAAAGCGAGCTATACAGTTACCATCTTCGAAGTAATGTATTTTAACTTGGTCCCCTAGTTGACCAATCAACATGATTTTGTTTAAATTACTATGCATAATATTGGGAATTTATTCTTCACTAAGAGTGCCAATAAAGTTATGAATTACTATAGGAAAACCAAAATTATTTAATTCTTTCCATGGGGTTGATTCTTTAAGAGGTTCCTTTGTTTGAACAATCCAAAAATTCACTTGTAATTTTTGATGAGATAAAATATGGGTTATAGGAGTTGTATTCATTAAGGTGATTTGACAGGTTTCTACAGTTGGAAAATCACTCTTTAAGACCTGTTTAATGTCGATGGGTGTATCTTCAAAACGATCTATACACGGAAATTGATACAGTTTTTGCCAAATATCTTTTTTTGTTCTTTGCTCTATTAGTGTGTTTTTTTGCTCATCTTGAAAAATAATATAGTCAATATACCTATTTCTAACTTTAGTTTTCTTAAGTTTGACTGGTAATATACTTACCATATTAGTTTGTAAAGCTACACAGGTAGTATTAAAAACGCAACTTTGACATAACGGAAGTTTAGGAGTACATTGCATCGCACCAAAATCCATTATTGCTTGGTTGAAGATTGCAGGTTGTTCTTTAGGTAATAAGCTTTGTGCTAGATTTTGAAATTCCTTTTTTGCAGCACCACTAGAGATATCTGTAGTGATACCAAAAATTCGAGATAGAACTCTATAAACATTGCCGTCCAAAACAGCCACATTTTCATTAAATGCAATCGAAGCAATAGCGGCTGCGGTATAAGGGCCTACTCCTTTTAAAGATAAAAGGTCTTTGTAATTATTGGGAAATATTCCATTTAAATCATAGGCTATAATTTTTGCAGAAGCATGTAAGTTACGTGCTCTACTATAATATCCAAGTCCTTGCCACAATCTTAGAACTTGGTCCTCTTCGGCATTAGCTAGATCAAAAACGGTTGGAAAAGTTTCTAAAAAAGACAAATAATACGGTAATCCTTGGGCAACTTTTGTCTGTTGAAGGATTATTTCTGATAGCCAAATGGCATAAGGATTGTTTGTTTCACGCCATGGTAAACTACGTTTGTTTTGTAAATACCAAGTAGTGAGTTTGTTAGAAAATATCATAGTAAAAAGTATAGATTGCAAACTTAAAACTTTATATATTTAAATTTTAATCGATTAAGGTTGAATTATTGGATTATAAATTAATATATTTGCACACTCTAAAAATTTCGACAACAACAAAATAATTTATATCTAAAAATGACGAAAGCAGACATTGTAGCAAAAATTTCGGAGAAATTAGGGCTTGAGAAAGGTGACGTACAGGCGACAGTTGAATCTTTTATGGATGAAGTAAAAGCCTCATTAGAATCTGGAGAAAATGTTTATTTAAGAGGTTTTGGAAGTTTTATCATCAAAACTAGAGCTGAAAAAACTGGAAGAAACATTTCTAAAAATACGACTATTAGAATTCCAGCTCATAATATCCCAGCTTTCAAACCTGCTAAGGTGTTTGTAGAAGGCGTTAAGTCAAACACAGAAGTAAAAGTAAAATAATTTATTAATCTCTAAATTACACACATTATGCCAAGTGGTAAAAAAAGAAAAAGACATAAGGTAGCTACGCACAAACGTAAAAAAAGAGCTAGAGCTAACCGTCACAAGAAGAAGAAGTAGTTTTAAACTACTTTTTTCTTTTAAGAGGAAAACTAAAAGACTTATCTTTAGGGATAAGTCTTTCAGGTTATATACCTGTTTTAATTAATGTTTAATCCATCTATACAATCTTGTTTTTCAGAGAGTTAAGTGCTTTGATAATGAATGAGTATGGATAAAAATGTACAGTGTGAATAAAGAGCTAATTATTAGATCGAGTTCTGAAACAGTAGATTTTGCCTTATTAAAAGATGGAAAACTAATTGAACTTCATAAAGAAAGAGAGGATAATCAAGAAGCGGGATTTCAAGTTGGAGATATTTTTATCGCTAAAATTAGAAAACCTGTCGCTGGTCTAAATGCAGCATTCGTGCACGTAGGATTCGAGAAGGATGCGTTTTTGCATTATCACGATTTAGGTCCAAACTTAAAGACTTTATTGAAATTCAGTAAACTTGTAAGCGGAGGAAAATTAAAGGACTATTCTTTAAAAAATTTCGCTTTTGAAGAAGAAATAGATAAAGATGGTGTAGTAACAGATGTTCTAAGTGCCAATCAATCTTTATTAGTTCAAATTGTAAAAGAACCTATTTCAACTAAAGGGCCTAGAATAAGTTCAGAATTATCTATTGCTGGACGTTATGTTGTTTTGGTTCCTTTCTCAAATAGAGTATCTATCTCTCAGAAAATTGAGTCAAAAGAGGAAAAGGATCGTTTAAAAAAATTAGTACAGTCTATCAAACCTAAAGGTTTTGGTGTAATTGTACGTACCGTTGCAGAGGGCATGAAAGTTAGTGATATCGAAAAAGATCTGGATAACTTAATGTCTAAATGGAATGCAATGTGTAAAAAATTAGCAACTGCTCATCATCCTTCCAAAGTATTAGGAGAAGTTAATAAAGCCTCTTCTATACTAAGAGATGTTTTTAATGATACGTTCACTGGTATTATTACTGATGATGAAGATATGTTCTATCAAACGAAGGACTATTTGCAAGAAATTGCTCCTTCAAAAGTTTCTATTGTAAAGCATTACCAATCCAAAGAAGTACCAATTTTCGAAAAGTACAATATTGAACGTCAAATTAAGACGTCTTTTGGAAAAACGGTTTCAATGAGTAAAGGAGCTTACTTAATCATTGAGCATACCGAGGCACTTCATGTTATTGATGTGAATAGTGGAAACAGGTCTAACAAGGCTCAAAGTCAAGAAGACACCGCTTTAGAAGTTAACTTAATTGCAGCTGGTGAAATAGCAAGGCAATTACGCTTAAGGGATATGGGGGGAATTATTGTTGTAGACTTTATTGATATGGGTAATCCAGAGAATAGAAAAACACTTTATGACTTTTTGAAAGAAGAGATGAGTGATGACAAAGCAAAACACAAAATCTTGCCACCTAGTAAGTTTGGATTAATTCAAATTACAAGGCAAAGGGTTCGTCCTGAGGTTAATATTGAAACAAGAGAAGAAGATCCAAACGAACATGGTGAAATTGAAGCTCCTATTCTTGTAATTGACAAAATAAAGGCCGACCTTGAAAGTATTATTACAAAAGATAAATCTGCAAAGATTATCTTAAATGCGCATCCGTTCGTAGCTGCGTATTTAAAACAAGGATTTCCATCTACCCAACATAAGTGGTTTTTGGAGTTTAAAAAGTGGATAAAAATTGTTCCTCGTGACGCTTACACGTACCTAGAGTACCATTTCTTTAATGATAAAGGAAATGAATTTTCAGAATAATAGAAAACCGTTTACTATAGTAGTAAGCGGTTTTTTTTTATGGATTCCCTATTTGGATATTAATCGCCTTACTATCTCCGTTTTGGTTGACAATCTTAAGGGTGTACTTACCTGGATCAGCTAAAATATTTTTGTTGTGTTTTAAAACACTATTTCCTAAATATTTCTGATCAAGATACCAATAGAGGGTATCTGTTGTTTTACTTGTTGCTGCTGAGGCAGTAAAAGGTTGTATTTGGGTGTTAAAACCTCTTGTTAAGTGTAATATGTCATTATGTTTTGGGTAGATAAAGTCTACGGTGTTTTTTTGTTTATCTCCTATACAATCTTCTCTCCAAGGAGGGAGTTCTTTATAGTGATTATTTTGTTGTCTATAGTAGTAGGCCATTGTAGGGGGGAGCACAAACCAAGGTGTACTAACAATATGTTGTATATCCTGGCAAGTAGTATTGACTTGATAACGCATAGATTTTTCTAAATGAACTAATTGATGATAAGGGCAAAGACCAGTTTTTTTAGCTCTAGCTGGGATTAGTTGGTTGGTTGAATCACAAAGTTCAGATGCAATATATCCGCTAAGTGTACAAACTTGTACTTGCTCTAAGTCGTCAAATGGTGTCTCAAACCATTGATTTTTTGGCATGAGGTTAAATAAATCAAATAATATTGGCCCAGCTAGACGTACCCCACTTAGAGATGGTCTACCCTCTCCAGTGGAATTTCCTACCCATACACTAATAACATAGTTTTTATCTATACCTACTGCCCATGCATCTCTTGCACCAAAGCTTGTTCCTGTCTTCCAAGCTATTTTCTTTGCGGAGTTAAAATACTGCCAACCTAACTGATCTTCAGGTCTGTTTACTTTCGTTAAAGCTGTAAAAGTCTGGTAAATTGGTCCTGCTCCAAAGACGGCTGGTTCTTGTGAGGGTACACTGTTTTTTATTGCTTTATCTTTTTGCCAAACTAAATCATCTAGGGAGTTGATTGGATAACTTCCTTTAGACTCATTATAATAATTTAAAGTGTAGGCTAAGTTAGTATACGCCCTTGTAATTTGCCATAGGCTAGATTCTGCACCACCTAAAATAAGGGATAACCCATAATGATTTGGATGCTTATTTATACTGGATAAGCCAAGATTTTGTAAATAATGGTAAAAACGAGCTACACCGAAATCTTGTAGCATTAGTACAAAGGGAATATTAAGAGATCGGGACAAAGCCTGGGAATGTGATACCCCACCATTATAAGAGCTTGAAAAGTTAAGTGGCTTATAACCTGAAATAACTATGGGAATATCTTTTACTAAGGTATTGGGTAATATTTCACCTTGATCAAGTTGGGCCATACTCAAAAAAGGTTTTAAGGTACTTGCAGTTGATCGAAGTGATAAAATATTATCTACATCTTTTTGGTGCTCTTTATCTGTAGGAGAATTTCCAACATAGGCTAGGATAGCGTTTGTTTTTATATCCGTTATTAAAACGGAAATATTGTGTATTTGGGATTCTTTATACTCTTTGTAATATTTGGCTACGATTTCATTAGCCCTTATTTGTAAGGGGTAATCTATCGTAGTAGTAATGGTTTGTTGAGGTTGTTTTTTATGTATTAGTTCTAAAAGATGAGGTGATGTATTAGGTAAGTTATGAGGCTTTTCAACTAAATTTTCCTCAATAGCTAATAGATAAGTTGTGGAGTCAATTATTTTATTCTTGAGTAACTTTTCAAGTAATATATTTCTCTTCTTCAAAAGAAGTTGGCGGTTTTTTCCCAGATTTATTAAAGATGGAGCGTTTGGCAGGACAGCAAGTGTTGCTGCTTGCGACCAAGACAGCTGGTCAGGGGTAATACCATAATATCGCCATGCAGCCATATCTAGACCAACCACATTACCTCCAAAAGGGGCATGAGAAGTATATAAATTAAGTATCTCTTTTTTGGAATAGGTAAACTCTAGCCTTGTTGCTTGTATGGTTTCTTTTATTTTTTGCCAATAGGTTCGTTTTTGATTGCCATGGTGTAGACGTATGGTTTGTTGAGTAAGAGTGCTAGCTCCAAAGCGGTTTTGTTTAGCTTGTAAATTTTTTATAAAGGCTTTACTAATTGCCAATGGATTAATACCCCAATGCAAATAAAAATATTGGTCTTCATATAGTCTTAGCGCTGTCTCAAATTTATAAGGAGTGTTTTGAGTTGGCGCGAAACGCCACTGACCATCATTAGCAATTTTTGCTCCTAATAAATGGCCGTCCTTACTAAGGATAACACTAGAGTAGGGTTGGTTAAATAATTGGTTCGGTAAACAAAAGGCATAAAGTAACCCAAGGATAATTCCAATAATTATAAAGGCTTTTTTCTTTGGGCTACTCCATATTATTTTAAAAAAATACTTCATTACATATAGTTGTACAGGACTGCTTTTTTCAAATAAAACTCCTGTTTTTTAAGGTATTACATTAATCCAGTTTCCTTTTGTTCTTGCGTAATAATTTGGATCATACATCGCATTGACATATATGCCAGGTAGGTAGTAATGACCTAAATAGGAGGCTATTAGTTCAATTGTAAAGCTCTGGCTACTTTGAGCATTTAAATTAAAATAGAAATTAACTCTATCATCTTGTATGTCAACATGAGTAGAGTTTGATATAGAATTACTTTGCTCTGGTAAAGCATACCTAAAGTTGACAATCTCCCAACCTGAGGGTATGATATTAGTAAGGGCAAGATTGTTAACTTTTGAAAAGCTACTGTTTTTAATAGTTAATTCCGCTGTAAATTGAGTGGATTGTGTTAGGTTTTGTACGGGAATTATTTGATTGTTTTGGTCTTTATATACAACATTTATCGATAAGTTCTTTTGCTCTTCCAACTCTTTTCCTAATGCTAAAATTCCTTGCTTAGATATATTTATGTATAAATCACCTTGTGATTTATTTTGTATTTCTAAAGTATTATTATCCGATAAGGGATCTAAAATAGTATTGTAAATATTATCATTGGATTCTATTTGGCTTACTTTGTTGTTAAAGGCGTACTCTGCTTTAATAGTTGTGCTTTTTGGATGAGTTGTAAAATAATTAGCCATTGCATTTAATGCAAAAGCAGTGGTTTGTGTACTCATCCAGGTATTACTTCCTAGTTCTTTGGCAATTTGTATTGCAAGCTGACTTGTTTTATTACTCTTTGGCTCAAGGGCAATGTAGGTTTGTAATGCCATTGCTTTATTTCTTGTATCTGAACCATAGGAATAAGCATCTTGTTTATCACTTGCGATAGGTAAATCAACTAGAAGTTCCATTGCAACTTTATCTTGGGATAAAAGGGCATATGCCGCCGCAAGTCTTAAGCGACTTTGGGCAGTTATTTTAGTGTTTTCTCTTAAGCGATTCATAGCTGCTAAGTCAGGTTGTTTTGCCAAGGCAAGAGCATAGAGTCTATAAGCTTGTTCAAAATCATTTTGTGTACTAGGTTCATAAATCCAATTTCTACTTTGGTTCTTTTCAAATGCAATCCAGTTTGCCTTAGTATTTAAACCTAATGCATAACCTTTTTTCTCAGCCTCTAGTAAGAAATGTCCAACATAGGTTGTAGTCCATAATTGTGCACTCGTTGAGCTATCCCAATACTTAAATCCACCACTAACCATTTGTCTTTGGCTAAGTCGGGAAATTGCATTGGTTACATTATTTTGAATTTGTGTTTTTTGTTTTTGCTGTAATGGGGTTAAATCATCCAAATATAATTGTGCAAATGCACCAGAGGTAATTTGCTCGCTACATCCATGGGGATAACTAATAAGATAATCTAATCGTGAGTTTAGATTAATAGAAGGGAAATTAGATAGTTCTAGCCATGCTTTATTGGAGTTTAGAATACCAAAGGTTTCCCAAGTAGTTTGTACTTTCTCTCCTGGAGATAATACAATATCTTGATTTATTGTAGTAAGAGGATTGGGATTTAAGACATCAAGCTCAATATCATAAGAAGCTTTGTGTTTATTGGTTTTAGCTAAAATGGAAATAGAAGCTACCCCAAGAATATCTTTTACTTTTAAATCAAAGTAAACTACCTTCTCTGTTGAATCTCCCATTTCTACTGTTTTGGTACTTGGACCAATTAATTCAAATCGCTTATCCGTTTTTACTTCTACTTGTACTTTTTCATTGGGATTTTGAGTGAAAATAGTAACAGGTAAAGTGATTTGCTCTGTTGTTAGGGCGCGTCTAGGTAAAGTCCCTAAAATCATTAAAGGACTTCTCACTAAGGTAGTTTGCTCACCAGAACCATATGCATCTTGTTTTGCATTAGAAGCTACAATCATGGTCTTAACTGATCCAATATACTTAGGTAGTTTAAAAGTATGGGAAGCAGTTTTACCTGCCTCTAAGGTAAAGGGACCTTCCCAAATAACCACAGGGGCAAATCGGTTGGCTTTTTTTACCGAACCAATAGCTAAATCTTCATCACCACCTATGCTGAAAATTTGATTAATATTTCCTCCATAAGCTCCAATTACCTGGTCGAAAATATCCCAAGTACGAACTCCTAATGAAGTTTTACTATAAAAAGTATTCCAAGGATTTGGAGTTTTAAATGAAGTTAGGTCTAATAGACCTTCCTCTACTATAGCTATGGTATAGGTCATAGCTTGTTTGTTTTTTTCACTGACTTTGACCGTAAAGCTTTGTTCACTCTCAATTTCTTTAGGCATCTGAATAACCGGCTCTAATTTTGTCTTAGGGTCGTAAACCTCAATTGGTACAATTCCATAAAGACGAATAGGGGAGTTATTTAAAGTAAAGGCATGAGGCTGTATTAATGTGACATGGACATATACATTAGGAGCCATCTTTGGTGTGATTTCAAAATCAATGCTGGTTTCATTGTCCTTGGTATCTACCCAAAAGCTCTGAAGAACTTGGGTTCCATTTTCTATAGATATTAAGGCTTTAGATCCTTGAGTAGAAGTAAAGCTCACTGTAGCTTTTTCTTTTGTTACATAGGTTTTTTTATTGGTTACTACTTTAAGAGCAGTGGCTTCTTTTTGCTGGTTTTGTTCATCAAAGTTCCACCAAGATGGATATTGTACATAAAGACTTCTTGAAGCTATATGACCGCTAATATTGTCTATTGCCACTATTTCATAAGAACCCCAGTCTTGTGAATCTACTTGCCAAGTAAAGGAAGCCATACCTTTTGAATCGGTAGTTAGGTATTGCTCGCTTACTAAGATAAAGTCACTTGAATTACTGAAGCTCGAAATTCCTTGTGTATTTTGACTCCACCACCAGTTATTTGTTTTTTTATAAAGATATACAGTTAACGCACCTTGTTTTGGTTTTTGGTCTTGATCTAAAATAATAAAGGAAAAATCCAATGGCTTTTGTGTTTGGTAACTACCATATTTATCTGCTTTAGGAAGTTTTATACCTACGTAACTACTAAAAGGTGAAACCTCTATAGAAGAGACATCGATAGACATATCACCAGCGTTTTCAAATACTTTAGTAGTTAATATTGCTTTTAGTTTTCCTGCATTTTTTGGCGCTAGATTACTATCTAATACAAATTGGAATCTTCCATTTTGATCTGTTGTGCCTTGAAAAACATTTTGAGGTGTAGTTGAAGGCTTCCCTAGGGTATTGGTGAATATATAATCGGCATAGTTTTTAAAAGTTGTATCCCCATAGTAGTATTTAAGATCTACCACTGCCTTTAGGTTTGAACCAATACTACCTTGTAACCAGTTTACTTGAAAGTCTATTACCTGTTTTGAATCTGCATTAAAAGTGGTGTTTTCCTGATTGTTAATTATTTTTAATCGATTAGGTTTTATAGTTTCTACACTTATGGACTTATAGAATTTTACACCACCTACATTAATTACTACTTGGTAGTTTCCAGTAATTGACTGCTGCTCTGTTTTTAGCAGGAAGGAATATTGGTTGTTTTGGTTTTTCTTTATAGTTTGTTGTTCGATTACTCTACCTAGTGGGTCACTTAGGGTTATACTAATTGGATGATTATTTGGCAGTGGATTAGCCTGGTCGTTTAATATAAAGCCAATAGGAATAGTGTCTCCAGGTCTGAATACTCCCCTTTGACTATAAATATACCCTTGAATTCCATGTTGTAAGACACTACCGTCTACATCATAATTACTTACAGATAAGGCGTTGGCATTATCCACTTTTACATAGGTACTAGAATTATTATCTTTTACGACAATGAAATAGGGAACCTTATCTTCTATCTTTACTTCTAACATACCGTTAAGGTCTGTTTTAGCACTAGTAATTAGCTGTTGTTGGTAATCATAAAATTCTACAAGTGCAGCCTTTAGTGGTTCTGCTGTAAGTAAAGAAGTTGCTACCACTAAGAAAGTATCGTTGTTTCCTCTCTTAACAATTGCTCCTATATCGGATGCAAGGACATTTGTAGTAGGGCTGTTGGCATAGTAATAATAAGCGGGATCACAAGGATTCTCGCTTTGAGACCAATCATAGTATCTGTAGCTATAATAGTCATAGGAATCAAAGTCAGGTGAAAAAACGCCTTGGGAGTTTTTAGTATAATAATCATTATTGGCATCTTGACTTTGTTGCTCTGATTTTGGTTGATCACAAGGATATAAAGAATACTGCTCCTGCATGGAAAATTTCACATGGTAAATGGCTCCGGGTTCAGGGCTTATCAATGCAGATAAATCCACTGCGTAAGCATTCCATTGCAAAAGTGCTTTAGGCGAAGGATTTGTTAGTTCTAATTTTTGTTTTGCAATAGGCTGAGCAACTTGCATCAAGTTATAACTTCCATCCAAAGAGTTGTCTTGTAAAAACTGCAATATATTATTTTGATAAATTCTGTAGACCTCTATATCCACAGCACTTAATGTAGTAGCTTGAAAGTTTATTTTTAAATTAGAAGAAGAAGGTAAAATAGTTCCACTTTGCAGTAGTTTTATTTCAGGAGAAGCAACTTTATAGTTTACCATTAGTTTGGTTTTTTCTAAAAGTTTATCTCCATATGTATTGGTAATACCTGGGTAAAGTTGTATTGCGAGATCTTGGTTAAAGGAAGTAGAACTGGATATTTTTACCACATTTGCAGAGATAGTATAACGTAAATCTCCTTGGTTAGGTTCGATAGAAATTAGACCTTGAAGATCTTGGTTACTTACAATAGGATCTGAAAAGTTTAAAAATATACTTTGATTATCATCATCCAATCTTGGATTATCTAAGACTCTAAAATCTCCTAAAGCAGGTATATCCACATTTCGGATTATGTCTTGGGAAGAGCCTATAGCTTTATTAAAGAGCTTGATTTCTAATGTAGATGACTGGTTTTGTCTTAGAACATCTTGTATGATAATATTATACTCTTTAGCTAATTCTTTGGAGTTATCTAAGATTAGAATTTGCTTTTTGTCCTTGCCTTGCATAGCTGAGATCAGTTCGTTTACTTGATCCTTTGCAATAACATCAGAAAAAAATAATTTAGCATTTATTGCATAATTACTTGGAGTAATGGATTGAAAATCTAGTACTTCAAGATGCATATTTTGAGATTTTGTAGTAGCTATGAAATTAAAAATCAACGGTGTAGATTCTTTTGTGTCTATAATTTGACTTAAATCTACACTAATATAGTAGGTTTGATCTTGCTTTAAAAGCTCTTTTGGACGAAATTGTATTACTCCATTGTCCTGATAAATCAGATCTCCTTGTACTTGCGGGGTTATTTTCCACATTTTCAAAGGAAGAGTTTCCGATTTATTTTTGTCTTCTAAGGGCTGGCTTAACACTATTTGAATTGGGTCAGCTACAGAAATAATTCCTGTAGTAAAAGAACGAATGTACTCCTGGAAGTTAGTAGGGTTAGAAACCTTAAAATCACTAGGGACATCTTTAGAGCATGCACTAAAAACTAGTGCAATACACAAAGTAAAGAATAAAAGAGGATTTGCTTTCATAATAGCTATTTTTTCATTTTTCACAAAATCAAAGTATAGCTAAGTTACTATTAAAAAGCTATTTATTTCTCTTTCGTTTGAAGAATTCCTGGATAATTTGTGTAGATTCTTGCTCTAAAATTCCGAACGATATTTCGGTTTTTGGGTGAAGCTGTGCACCCATTGCTCTATATCCTCTTTGTGGATCCTCACTAGAGCATATTATTTTTGAAATTTGGCTCCAGTATAAAGCTCCCGCACACATTTGGCACGGCTCTAAGGTTATATAAAGTGTACAGTTTTTTAAATATTTAGCCCCAAGGTAATTTGCTGCAGAACTTATAGCTTGCATTTCTGCATGAGCAGTGACATCATGTAGTAATTCCGTTAAATTATGGGTCTTAGCTATGATCTGATTATTTGCTACAATTACTGCTCCAACTGGAATTTCTCCTTGCTCTGCGGCAATTTTTGCTTGATTTATAGCAATTTGCATATAGTATTGGTCGTTTAAGATATCCATAATGGTTGGTTTATATTATTATAGGTTCAAAAGTAAAAACAAAATTGTAATTTTGTTTTAATATATAGCAAACAATGTCCCAAATTATGTTAGAACAAATAAATGACCCAAGTGATTTGAAACAGCTTTCTTTTGAGCAGTTACAAGAGGTAGCTCAGCAAATAAGAAGATTCATCATTGATATAGTTGCAACTAAAGAAGGTCATTTAGGCGCAAGTTTAGGAGTTGTTGAGCTGACAATTGCTTTACATTATGTTTTCAATACTCCAAAAGATATATTGATTTGGGATGTAGGTCACCAAGCTTACGGACATAAATTGCTAACTGGTAGAAGAAATGTTTTTCATACCAATAGACAAAAAGATGGTATAAGCGGTTTTCCTAAACCTAGTGAAAGTATCTATGATGGATTTGGCGTTGGCCATTCTTCCACTTCTATATCTGCTGCCCTTGGGATGGCAATTGCCTCGAATTTAAAAGGAGAAATAAACAAAGAACATATCGCTGTTATAGGTGATGCTTCTATTGCATCTGGCATGGCTTTTGAAGGCCTGAATCACGCTGGAGTAAGTAATGCTAATATATTGGTTATCCTCAATGACAATGCCATTGGTATAGACCCAAGTGTTGGAGCTCTAAAGGATTATTTAACTAAAGTCAAATTAGGGGAGAATCCAAAGGTGAATAATATGATTAAGAGTTTAAATTTTGATTATAGCGGACCAATAGATGGACACGATTTACCTAAAGTAATTAGTGAATTAGAGAGGTTAAAGAAAAAGAAGGGGCCTAGGTTCTTACACTTAGTAACCACTAAAGGAAAAGGTTTAAAACAAGCCGAACTAGATCAAGTAAAATACCATGCTCCAGGTAAGTTTGATAGCCAAACAGGAGAGTTGATTGTAAAAAAAGAAAAGGAGTTTCCTGCAAAATACCAAGATGTTTTTGGCCATACATTAGTTGAGTTAGCTAAGATAAATCCAAACATTGTAGGTATTACAGCAGCAATGCCGACTGGGAGTTCTATGAAATTCCTTATGGATGCTATACCAGAGAGGGGAATTGATGTAGGTATTGCAGAACAGCATGCCGTTACCTTAGCAGCTGGAATGGCTACCCAGGGAATGATTCCTTTTGTAGCTATTTATTCTACTTTTTTACAAAGGGCTTATGATCAGGTTATACACGATGTTGCTATACAAAACTTACCAGTTGTGTTTTGTTTAGATCGCGCTGGTTTGGTAGGAGAAGATGGCCCGACACATCATGGAGTGTTTGATATTGCTTATTTAAATTGTATACCCAATATGAGTATAGCTGCTCCATTAAATGAATTAGAATTGAGAAATTTAATTTTTTATGCACAAAGTGGGATTAGTGGTCCTTTAGCAATTCGTTATCCAAGAGGCAAGGGAGTAATGGATCTAGATTGGCAGAGAGAATTTCGGTCAATAACCCCAGGGCAAGTAGCACAGTTAGAGAAAGGTAGTGACTTTGCTATATTAAGTACAGGTAGTATCGGTAACAATGTAATTGAGGCATTTAAGCAAAAAAACAACAATATGTGGTCTCACTATCATTTTATGTTTATAAAGCCTTTAAATGTTGAAAAATTACATTTAATTTGCCAAACTTATTCAGAGCTTGTTACTTTTGAAGATGGCTGTGAGATTGGTGGGTTCGGAAGCAGTATTGCAAGTTTTGTAGCCCAGCATTATCCACACATAAGCGTGCGAATTATTGGAATAAAGGATGAATTCATTGAACATGCAACCGTTTTAGAACAACAAGAGCATTGTAAAATAGATATACAAAGTATTGTGTCATTAATTAATTTAGAAGAGAATTGAAAAGGTTTATTATTTTTACATTAAATATTTCCACCTGTTTATTCGGAGTTTGTGCTTTTGCTCAAAATTCTGTTTCTAACAAAACGCCCTTGCAGCAACTTAGCCAAGATTCTTTGGCTCAACGTCCAATCACTGATCAACAAGGTACTCAGGTAAATCCGTTTAACTCTTTAATGCGTTTTACTCCCCCTAAGGATTATAGCCCTGGTTTAGGTGCTAATAATTCTAGTGATGTGGATGCGCCTTATTTTAAGCCTGAGATTTTTGTAAAACAAAGTAAACCTAAGTTTTCTAAGATTGAAATAAAGTACGATCCAACTAAAAATTTACATGTTTTACCTCTAAATAATGAAATAGTTGGTTATTGGGAAGGTAAGAATTTGATTGGTTTAGATTTCAACCAGATTGCTTTTGTGAATTGGAGTTCAGGAGGGGACAACTCTATTTCTGGTCTTTTAAAGGCAGATTTAAGTCGTAAATACATCAAAGGTAGATTGATATGGGATAATCGCTTAAATGTAAGATATGGAGTAAATAAGCAAAGTGATAGAGAGCTTCGCAAGAGTGAGGATGTATTTGAATTCAACTCTACTTTTGGATATAAAAGTACTGTGGTTTCTGATTGGTACTATGTTGCTAAGCTAAATTTCAAAACTCAATTAACAGACGGGTTCAATTATCCAAATACCGATGAGCCAGTTTCTAGATGGTTTGCACCAGCATATTTATTTGTCGGGATTGGAGCCGAGTACATAGCACCAAAGAGTGGTATGAAATTTTATTTATCACCAATAACCTACAAGGCTACTTTTGTTAGTGATCAACGACTTGCTGATCAAGGATCTTTTGGTGTGGATAAAGCTGTCTTAGATGAATTTGGAAATATTATCAAGCACGGTCAAAGATATAGGGCAGAATTAGGTTTTTTATTAAGTACAGAATGGAGAAAAGAGATTCTTAAGAATATTGTTTTCGAAAATAAATTAAGTCTATATAGCGATTATGTGAACCGTTTTGGAAATGTAGATGTTGCTTGGGAGATGAAACTTGATTTAAAAGTTAATAATTATGTTCGTGCAAACATTGGTACCAACTTAGTATATGACGATAGTATAAAAACCAATGTTGATGTGGATGGTGAACAGGTAATGAAAGGACCAAGAGTTCAGTTTAAACAAGTTTTAGGTGTAGGTTTAGTATATACTTTTTAATGATCAAATAAATGGTATTTAAAATTAAAATGGCGGTTTTGTTGTGTTGTTTAAGCTTTGTATCCATGCAGGCTAAACAATATGATTTGTTGCCTGTGGATCCCAGTAAAGCAGATAGTCTTACTATAGATACTAAATATAGGGAAGATCAATTTTACTTTGGTCTTACTCATACCCTAATGCAAGGTAAACCGGATGGATTTTCTCCATATTCTTTTTCTTTAGGAATGAATGTTGGTTTTTTAAGGGATATGCCCATTAATAAGAATAGAACATTTTCTATAGCTCCTGGTTTTGGTTTTTCCTATAATAACTTAAGGAGCAACCTAGGATTGAGTCCCCAGAAAGAGCATATTATATTAGATAAGTATAAAAAGAACTCCCTTTCTCTTCATTATTTAGATTTTCCTATTGAATTTCGATGGAGAAATTCCACAGCTGAAAGTCATAAGTTCTGGCGTGTATATCTAGGTTTTAAAGCTAGTTACTTACTTAGTAACAGAAGTAAAACCAGTACAGATGATTACTCTATTATTCTAAGAAATGACCCAAATATTAGAAAATGGCAATTTGGATTATATGGTTCAATGGGCTTTAATACATGGAATTTTTATGTGTATTATGGCCTTAATGAAATTTATAAAAAGGATGTTTTAGTAGACGATCCTCAAAGATTGCGCGTATTGAATCTAGGTTTGATGTTTTATATTTTATAATATAAGGCTTACTATTCCTATAAAATAAGCCAATAAAATACTATAAGCATTGTCGGTTTTTTCTAGTAGACTTTTACAGGCCAAGAGGCTTGTCAAGAGGATAAAGAAGATAAACAACATGAGTAAGGGTTGGTAAAATTGTAAACTAGTATAGAATATATATCCTATAAGATTACTGCCCAAACAAATGGATAAATGTACTTTTTGCCCACTTATAAAAAAGGCCATTACTAAGATGTAAGTATATAATAATGTTTTAAAATAGACTAAAAGGGCATGAGGATAAGTTGGATTGAAAATCCAAAAGTACGCCCAAAGTAAAGCCAAAGTCGATAAGAAATAGTACAGAAATGTTCTTGAGCTTTGTTTAAGCTTTCTGTTTTTATAGCGAATATTAGTAATAAGTAATCGCATTAAAAAGGGTAATACTAGGGTAGTTAAAATCACCTGGAGTAGATGAATTCCAATTTCAAGATCCTGAAAATATCCTCTAGCACAATAGAAATAGATTAAAGTAGCGTAAAAAGGTTGAAATAATGGATGGTAAAGGCCATAGATTAGTGCCAGAAATCGCTGCATAACCTATTAAATACGTTTGCGCATTCTAGCCACTGGAATATCTAATTGCTCTCTATATTTAGCTATAGTTCTACGAGCAATAGGGTATCCTTTTTCTTTTAATATCTCCGCTAACTTATCATCTGGGTAAGGTTTGCTTTTATCCTCTTCTTGAATAATATTTTCTAAGATGTTTTTTATTTCAATAGTAGAAACCTCTTCTCCTTGGTCGTTTATCATTGCTTCAGAAAAGAAATTTTTAATAAGTTTGGTACCATAAGGTGTTTCAACATATTTACTATTTGCAACCCTAGAAATAGTAGATATATCTAAGGATATAATATCGGCAATGTCCTTTAGAATCATTGGCCTTAATTTTGTTTCATCTCCTGTTAAGAAATAATCCTTTTGATAATCCATTATAGCATGCATAGTATAGTACAAAGTGTCTTGACGTTGTTTAATAGCATCAATGAACCATTTAGCCCCATCTAGTTTTTGTTTGATGAATTGTACTGCATTCTTCTGGTCATTTGAAGCTAGGTTACTCTCTTTATAGGCTTGTAACATTTCTTGGTACTCTTTGGAAATATGAAGTTCTGGTGCATTTCGTCCATTTAAACTTAATTCCAATTCATTCTCGACTATTTTGATGGTAAAATCTGGAACGATATGTTCTATGATTTTAGTGTTTTCACTATAAGCACTACCTGGTTTAGGATTCAGTTTTTCGATTTCATCAATACCACTTCTTAGCTGTTCTTTGTTTATAGAATATTTTTGCAATAATTTATCGTAATGCTTTTTAGTAAAAGCATCAAATGAATTTTCTATAATATCTATAGCTAAAGTAATAGCATCGGTTGGAGTTTTATTTACTAGTTGTAATAAAAGACATTCTTGTAAATTTCTTGCGCCTACTCCAAATGGCTCTAATTGATGTATGATAGTTAAGATACGAGAAACAGTTTGCTCATCGGTGTAGATACCTTGAGTGAAAGCCAGATCATCTACTATATCTTGAATATCTCTTCTTAAATAGCCCATGTCATCGATACTTCCAACTAAAAACTGTGCAATAAGCCTGTCTTGTTCACTTAAAGTAAAAGTATTAAGCTGGTTGGATAAATCTTGATGGAAACTATCAAAAGCGATTATTGGAGCTTGGTACTCCTCGTCATCTTTACTATAGTTATTGGCTTGAAGCTTGTAATCTGGGGTCTCGTCGTCGCTTAAATATTCGTCGATATTGATATCATCTGCTTGAATATGCTCATTATCATACTGATCGTAGTCTTCTAAAAATTCCTCTTCTGTAGTAGTTTGTTCCGATTCCTTGCCTGTTTCCAAGGCAGGATTTTCAATCAATTCTTCTTTGAGTCTTTGTTCAAATGCCAAGGTAGGCAATTGAATAAGTTTCATCAATTGGATTTGTTGAGGTGATAGTTTCTGGGATAATTTAAGTTGGAGACTCTGTTTAAGCATGGAATAAGTTTTGGCGAAAAAAAAATGTTTACTTTAAAACATTTCTCTTTCCAAAATTAAGAAAAAAATGTGATAAAGTAAACATTTAATATCTGCTCAGTATAGTTTAGAACTCTGCATTATTTGGGGTTCTAGGAAATGGTATAACATCTCTGATGTTTGTCATTCCAGTAACAAATAATACTAGTCTTTCAAAACCTAATCCAAAACCACTATGAGGGGCTGTTCCGAATTTACGAGTATCTAAATACCAAGAAAGTTCTTTTTTGTCAATTCCCATTTTCTCGATTTTCTCTAGTAGAACATCGTATCTTTCTTCTCTTTCAGAACCTCCTACAATTTCACCAATTCCAGGAAAAAGTACATCCATTGCTCTTACCGTTTTACCATCGTCATTTAATCTCATGTAAAATGCTTTAATATCTGCAGGGTAATCAAAAAGAATTACTGGACATTTAAAATGTTTTTCTACTAAGAATCTCTCATGCTCACTTTGAAGGTCAATTCCCCATTGATCTACAGGGTATTTGAATTTCTTATTCTTATTAGGCTTAGAGTTCTTTAAAATATCGATTGCCTCTGTATAGCTAACACGTTTAAAGTTGTTTTCTACAACAAAGTTTAATTTTTCTAGTAATGACATGTCGCTTCGTTGAGCTTGCGGTTTACTTTTCTCTTCGTCTTTTAAACGTTGCTCTAAGAACTGTAAGTCATCTTGACATTTGTCTAATGTATAACTAATCACATATTTAATAAAGTCTTCTGCAAGATCCATGTCTTCATCTAACTTAATAAAAGCTACCTCTGGTTCAATCATCCAGAATTCGGCTAAGTGACGAGATGTGTTTGAGTTTTCTGCACGGAAAGTAGGACCAAAAGTATATACTGAGCCTAAAGCCATTGCATATGTTTCTGCTTCTAATTGTCCTGAAACAGTTAAGTTAGTTGTCTTTCCGAAGAAATCTTGTGAATAATCTACTTTACCTTGTTCATCTTTAGGTAAATTATTCAGATCTAAGTTAGTAACACGAAACATTTCTCCTGCTCCTTCTGCATCTGATCCAGTAATAATTGGGGCATTAAAGTAGAAGAAACCATTCTCTTGGAAGTATTTATGTACAGCAAAAGAAAGGGTACTACGCACACGCATAATAGCACCGAAAACATTCGTTCTAATTCTTAAATGAGCATTATCACGTAAAAATTCTAAAGAGTGTTTTTTAGGTTGAATTGGGTACTCTTCTGGATTAGCCTCTCCATACACTTTTAATTTATTTACTTGTATTTCGACATTTTGTCCTGCACCTTGGCTTTCAACTAATGTACCGGTGATGGATAATGCTGCTCCTGTATGAATTTTTTTCAATAAATCAGCTGGAAATTTATCTAAATCAAGTACACATTGTATATTTTTAATTGTAGATCCATCATTCAAGGCAATAAATTGATTGTTTCTAAAGGTTTTTACCCATCCTTTAGCTTTGACTTCATGCAATAGGTTTTTACCTGTTAGAAGATCGATAATTTTCGTGTGTTTCATTGTGAATTATAATTTAGTCTGTGTATTTGTGTGTTCAAAAAACAAAATACACGCAAATTTAATAAAAATCTCTTGATATAAGAAAAGTATTGTTTCCTTGCGATAAAGATTGTGTAATAAAAAAGCTAACTTTTTTAGCCTAAGGGTAAAGATAAATTCTTCCTTAAGTGGATATTATAAAGTTTAACAAGGATTCTTTGTTACGGGATTTTTATTTTATGGCTTTTCGAGACCTATTTATTTGAGTTGTCCTTTTGGATAATGGGGAAAAATAAAACATAAAAAAATCCGCTTTAAAGCGGATTCTAATTAAACCTTCATAATCTCTGCATCTTTAACAGAGAAAATTTCGTCTATCTTTTTTACATAAGCGTCTGTAAGCTTTTGAATTCTTTCTTCAGCTAATTTGCAAATATCTTCAGAAGTACCATTTTTTTCTTCTTTTTTGATATCGTTATTTGCATCCTTACGAGCATTACGAATAACAATTTTCGCATCGTCTGCTTCTGTTTTAGCTTGTTTAGAAAGTTCTTTACGTCTCTCCTCTGTCAATGCTGGGATGTTTATAATGATATTATCTCCATTGTTCATAGGGTTTAAACCTAAGTTTGCAATTAAGATTGCTTTTTCAATAGGTTGTAACATCGATTTTTCCCATGGAGTAACAGATAAAGTTCTTGCATCTGGAGCGTTTACGTTAGCTACTTGAGAAAGTGGTGTTTGAGAACCGTAATAATCTACAAAAACAGAACCTAGCATTTGTGGTGATGCTTTTCCTGCACGAATGTTTAAAAGTGTTCTTTCTAAATGTGCAATTCCATTATCCATCGATTCTTTTGCACTGTCGATAATAAGCTCTAGTTCTTCTGTCATAGTGTTATTAATTAATGTTTACAGATACAGTTGTACCAACGTTATCATGTCCTTGGCAAACTTTTAATAAATTCTCTTCTTTGTTCATATCAAATACAACAATTGGTAAGTCATTTTCTCTACTTAGAGTAAATGCTGTTGTATCCATTACGTTTAACCCTTTTGTTAATACATCTGCGAAAGAAATTTTTTCATATTTGATTGCAGTAGGATCTTTTTCAGGATCTGCTGAATAAACACCGTCTACTCTTGTACCTTTTAAGATAACATCAGCGTTAATCTCAACTCCTCTTAAAACAGCTGCAGTATCTGTAGTAAAGTATGGGTTTCCTGTTCCAGCTCCAAAAATTACAATACGTCCTTTTTCTAAGTGACGAACTGCTCTTCTTTTGATATAAGGTTCAGCTACTGCTTCGATTTTTAAAGCAGTCTGTAATCTAGTTTGCATTCCAGCTGCTTCAAGAGCTCCTTGTAATGCCATACCATTAATCACAGTTGCTAACATTCCCATATAATCACCTTGTACACGGTCCATTCCTACGTTAGCACCTGCTACACCTCTAAAAATATTTCCACCTCCAATTACAATGGCAATTTCAACGCCTAAGTCGTGAATTTTTTTAACGTCTTGTGCATAGCTAGCCAATTTTTTTGGATCTATACCATATTGTTGATCACCCATTAGAGCTTCTCCACTCAATTTTAGTAGAATTCTTTTGTATTTCATCGAGATTATATTTTAAAAGTTTTGCAAATATAGATATAATAAAGTACTATGAAATAGCTTTTAGCAATTTATCTTTATTTGTTAGGTAACTCTCTTTAGTATGGGTATAGCCTAGTTCATAGATTTGTTCCATTTTTAATTTACTGGTTTCAAAAGTAGTAAAGTTAGAAAGCTCCTGTGGTTCGATTAGCCAATTACATAAAACAGCCTGTTGGTCATAATTGGCTCTACTCATTAGTTCAAAGGCTCTTAAGGTTACTTCCTTAATGTTTTTTAATTCTTTAGTTAGTTCCTTTTGAAAAGGGCAAGCATTGACGCCAATTAAATAATCACAATCATGTTTAATAATATCGGTGGGAAAATTATTTAAAATTCCTCCATCACTATAGAGATTCTGTCCAATGTTTATTGGAGAGAAAATTCCTGGAAAAGCGCAAGATGCCAATATTGCTTGGGTAATTTTGGTTTGGGGTTCAAATATATGTAAAGTTCCCTTGTTTATATCCGTTGCTGTGATGTACGTAGGGATAGGAAGATCACTTAATGTTTTATTTTGAAAAATATGATAGAGATATTTTTCAAAAGCATAAGCATCCATTAGGCCTGGTTTACTAAAGGTAAAATGAGACCAATTGAAGATGTTTATCGATTGGAAAAAGCTTAGTATTTCTTGGGAAGGCATACCAATAGAGTATAAGCAGCCAATCATAGCTCCTGCACTTGTGCCAGAGATTACTTCTGGTTTTATTTGTAGCTCTTCAAAAAATTTTAATACGCCTGCATGAGCTAATCCTTTATGGCCTCCTCCTGAAAGCGCAAGTCCAATGCTTTTGTTTTTCATTTTAAACTGAGTTTAAGGATTGATAAAATACCTTACCTTTGATAGATGTTTAATCTAAAATTAAGGAAAATGAAGCACATTAGCTTAGATGTAGTAGAGAAAAGTATAAAATATTCTGCATTTCGAGATTTAGTAACCAATGCATTGGAAAATGACCCTTCTGTTTTGGAATTAAGTGAAGATTATTTGCAATATGCCATTTTAAATCAAACTCGCGTTAAGCGTTTGGATAAAACCTTAAAAGTGCTTCCAGAAGTTAAAAAGCAACTGGAGCATCTGCATAGAGAGTTTATTTGGTTAGTAATCACCGAGAGCTGGTGTGGTGACGCAGCACAGATTTTACCTATGATTCATAAAATGAGTGAATGTAGTGAGCATATTAGTCTTAAAATTTTATTCAGAGATCAAAACTTGGAATTAATGGATGCATTTTTGACTAATGGGGCAAGGGCTATTCCTAAGTTAATTGTGTTGGATAAAAAAAAATTAGAAGTCTTGGCTTCGTGGGGGCCACGTCCAAAGCTTGCTCAAGATGTAGTTGTAGCCTATAAACAAGAGCACGGAGTGTTTGATTCTCAAGGTGGTGCCGAACTACAATTATGGTATACTAAAGATAAAGGTGTTGAAATTCAAAAAGAGATTTCAGCTCTAATGCAGACCCTAAATAAATAATTCTAGGTTCAGGCTAGGGGATGCTGTTTTTTAGTTTACTCAAGAAAAAGGATTCTTAGCATAATTTCTTAATGCTTAATACAAGTTTTATGCTATTTTTACTTTTAATAATTAGTCAACTATAACAAGTGAGATTTATCTATTTAATAAAAATTCTGTTAGGATTGAGCTTTTTAGTTTGCTGTAAAAACTCCATGGAATCAATAGCAGATAATAAGCGCTCAGAATCCTTTTCCGTCAACTACTGTGAGTTAGTAGAGAAAGAGTCCCTTTTAGAGGATAAGGCAGTTTCCTTACGGGTAACGGCTAAACAAAAGAGTGGAGTCATTTACAAAGGAGAAATCTTTTTTAAAGGAGATATTGGAGCAGGCTATGTCAACAATAATGTGAAAGATTCGATATTCATTCATGTTCGCCGTTCTATAAGCCTTGGCTTTATCGGAGTTGATCTCAATGGTAATAAGTATCAAGTTCTTATTCAGAGTAATTAATATGCCAAAAGGGGGCTATCTCATAAAGGTTACCTAGCTGTCATTCAGGAATAAATTATTAGGTATAATTTATATTTCAGATTAAATAATTAAATTATACTAAGTAAAGCACGATATTTATTAAGTAAAAAAGGGGCTGTCTTCAATTGTGAGACAACCCCTTTTGGTATGCATATGTTGTAAACCTTATTCTTGTAAAGGAGTACTTTGTAAAATTTCTTTTTCAAAATCTTCTATGTTCCAAGCATTATCTACATCGTAAAGCCCTATCTTGGTTCTTCTTAATGCAGTTAAATGTGCTCCACTTTGTAGAGATTTTCCTATGTCAAAAGCTAGTGAACGAATATAGGTTCCCTTTGAGCAGTCTACTTTAAAATCTATAGTAGGTAGGTCTATTTTAGTAAACTCTAAATCAGCAATATTAATTAATCTGCTTTGGATTTCTACATGTTCTCCTTTTCTAGCATGTTCATAAAGACGTTTGCCATCTTTTTTTAAAGCAGAGAAAATTGGTGGAACTTGTTGAATATCTCCAATATAACTTAAACGAACTTGCTCAATATCCTCTTGGGTGATATGTTGAGTCTCAAAAGTTTGATCAATTTGAGTTTCTAAATCATAGGATGGTGTAGTTGCACCTATAAAAATACTACCTGTATATTGCTTTTGTTGGCCTTGTAACTCAGAAATAGACTTTGTCATTTTTCCGGTACAAATTAAAAGTAATCCTGTGGCTAGTGGATCTAAAGTTCCAGCATGTCCAACTTTTATTTTCTTTAAATTGTATTGCTTTTTTATTAGCCATTTTACTTTGTTAACCACTTGGAAGGAAGACCAGTTAAGTGGTTTGTCTATTAGTAAAACTTGGCCGTTTTCAAAGGCTTCTTTTGTCAATTGAGTCATTATGCTTTAATGTATCCGAAGTAAATTAATAAAATAATACCAACAATAATTCTGTAGTAGCCCCAAGGTTTAAAACCGTATTTACTAATTATGTTGATGAAAAACTTTATAGCAAAAATTGAAACGATAAATGCAATTAGATTTCCTAGTAAAAACATATTCATGTTTTGTTGGTTTTCCAGCAAAAGTTCATATCCAATTTTTCCAGATTCGTATTTTTTTATGGCTATAGAATAAACAGTTACTGCTAGCATTGTGGGAACAGCTAAGAAAAAGGAGAATTCTGCAGCTAATTTTCTGGTTAGCCCTTGTTGCATCCCTCCAATAATAGATGCAGCTGATCTACTTGTTCCTGGCATCATGGCTAAACATTGCCAGAATCCAATGGTGATAGCCTGTTTAATTGTGATATCTTTCTCATGGAATGTTTTAGGATTTTTAAACCATTTATCGACAAATAAAAGGACGAATCCCCCTACAATCAACATAATTGCAATGTAAATTGTTTTACCTAAAACTGCGTCAATTTTCTCATCTAAAAGCTTGCCAAAAAACAAGGCTGGTATAACTGCTAGAAATAGTTTTAAAAAGAAATTTATACGGGTAAAATCTAGGAATTTTCTCCAATATAATACAACAACTGCTAAGATTGCACCAAACTGAATAGCTGTTTGGAAAAGTTTGACAAAATCATCATTTTGAATATTGTAGTATGAGCTAACAAAAATCATGTGAGCTGTTGAAGATACCGGAAGGTATTCAGTTAATCCTTCTACAATTGCAAGAAGAATTGCTTGTATTAAATCCATTTATTTTATGTTATAGTTGTTTACTTTTTGAAAATAGCATAGATAGCTGTAGCTATTCCAATGAAAAATACTGTAGGAGCTAATCGAATTCTTCTAAAGCTATAGATTTGCTCATTGAACTGAGTAGGATCATCATTAGAAGCCCCTGCCATTAAAATAAAGCTTAAAGCAATTAGTGCTAGTGCTATAAATAAGATATAATAGTTTTTCTTTTTAAAAAGAAGTTCTTTTTGAGGTGTGTTTTTCATAATGTAAGCTTAGTAAAGTTCATCAGATTTTAGATTTAAAAATCGTTGGGTTGCAAAAAAGGTACTAATTGAAGTGATAATAATACCGATTAAAAATAAGCCAAAGCAAACAATAGCCAAAGGCATATAATCTTCTTTTGGATTAATGTCTAAATCAGGAAATTTGTTGTCGATATAAAAGTACAAACCAGTTAAGGATATAATAGCTAATAAAGAGCCAATACAGCCTAATTTTATACTATGTCTGATAAAAGGTCTTCGGATAAAGTTTTTAGTAGCTCCAACCATTTGCATTGTTTTAATGGTAAATCTGCTAGAGTAGATAAGTAGTCGCAAAGAGCTGTTTATTAGTAGCATGGAAATAAAAGCTAACACCGCTGTTAATATTAAAACCCACTTAGTAATTACTTTTATATTATCATTTACAAGACTAACTAAGTCTTTGTCATAGGAAACCTGAGATACACCACTTGCTTTTAAAAAGATATCTTCAATTTTTTGAATACTATCTGTTTGCACATAATCTCCTACTAAATAAATATCGAAAGAGTCTTGTAAAGGGTTAAAACCTAGAAATTCAAGAAAGTTCTCTCCTAAGTCTTCTTGATGTTGGGTGGCAGCATCCTCCTTTGAGACATATTTATACTCTTTAATATAAGGAAAGCTCTCTAAGTTTTTATCGAATTCCTTTACTGATTTGTCTGTTGCCTTTTTATCGAAAAAGACAGTCATAGGAATAGTTTCTCTAAAATTATTAGATATTTTTTGAGAATTTATTACAAATAAGCCTAAGCTTCCTAGTAAGAAAAGAACAAGGAAAATACTAAATATTACCGAGAAATAGGAGGTTATTAATTTTCTCTTTTGATATTTTTCGTATGAACTAGCCATAGTGAGTGTTATTTTAAAGGTGTAAAAATAGCAAACAAAAATGTTTTTAAAGGATTATAAGCATTAAAGTTTTCTAATTGTTAGAAATATAGTTTATTTTTGCCTTTAAGGCGTGGTTTTTAAATAAGAATTGCGCGATGTGAATTTATTGTAAAATCTATTTATAAAAGTAGTATGAAGTATAATCCGAATGAAATTGAAGCCAAATGGCAGAAATTTTGGAGTGAGAACCAGACCTTTAAAACCGACAATGCTTCGGATAAACCAAAATATTATGTGCTCGACATGTTTCCTTACCCTTCAGGAGCAGGACTCCATGTAGGACATCCGCTTGGATATATCGCTTCTGATATTTTTTCACGTTATAAACGTCACCAAGGTTTTAATGTCCTTCACCCACAAGGATATGATAGTTTCGGATTACCAGCTGAACAATATGCTATCCAAACAGGACAGCACCCTGCAATTACTACTCAAGAAAATATTGCTAGATATCGTGAGCAATTAGATCGTATTGGATTTTCTTTTGACTGGGATAGAGAGGTACGTACTTCAGATGCTGATTACTACAAACATACACAGTGGATTTTCATACAATTGTTTAATGCTTGGTTTAATTTAGATAAAAATAAAGCTGAAGATATTTCAACGCTTATCCAAGAGTTTGAACAAAATGGAAACACTAAGGTTAATGCTGTTTGTCAAGACGGTATTTCAAACTTTAGCGCACAAGAGTGGAATGCGTTTACGGATAAAGAAAAGCAAGAAATTCTTTTACAGTATAGAATGACTTATTTGGCAGAAACGGAAGTGAACTGGTGTCCAGCACTAGGAACAGTTTTAGCTAATGATGAAATTAAAGATGGACTTTCTGAAAGAGGTGGGCATCCTGTTGTTCGTAAAAAGATGATGCAATGGAGTATGAGAATCGCTGCTTACGCAGATAGATTATTAGAAGGATTAAATGATATAGACTGGACAGAGAGTTTAAAAGAAAGTCAAAGAAACTGGATAGGTAAAAGTGTTGGTGCGTCTGTTGTTTTCAATGTTAAGGACTCTAATAACACTATTGAAGTTTTTACTACTAGACCTGAAACTATCTTTGGGGTGTCTTTTATGACTTTAGCTCCTGAGCATGAATTGGTAGAAAAAATAACTACTGCGGAACAAAAAGAACAAGTTCAACAGTATGTTGAAGCTACCTCTAAGCGTAGTGAAAGAGAGCGAATGGCAGATGTGAAAACTATCTCTGGAGTTTTTACAGGAGCTTATGCTGAACACCCGTTTACAAAAGAGCCTGTCCAAATTTGGATTGGAGATTATGTGTTGGCTGGTTATGGTACAGGTGCAGTAATGGCCGTTCCTTCTGGGGATACTAGAGACTATGCTTTTGCTAAGCATTTTGACATTCCTATCATTAATGTCTTTGATAAAGATATTTCAGAACAGGCCTATAGTGAGAAAACAGGTTTTAAATTAATAAACTCTGATTTTTTAAATGGGATGTCTTTTGAAGATGGTGTTGCAAAGAGTATTGAAGAGTTAGAGAAAATTAATCATGGTAAAGGGAAAGTAAATTACCGCTTACGTGATGCAGTTTTCTCAAGACAAAGATATTGGGGGGAGCCTTTTCCTGTATACTACCAAGATGGTTTGCCTCAAATGATCGATAAGGAATTTTTGCCAATTGTTTTACCAGAGGTGGAAAAATACTTGCCAACTTCTGATGGACAACCTCCTTTAGGTAATGCCAAACAATGGGCTTGGGATACTGTGGCAAATAAAGTAGTAGCTACGGATTCAATTAATGATAAAACGGTTTTCCCTCTAGAGTTGAATACTATGCCAGGCTGGGCTGGTTCTTCTTGGTATTGGATGCGTTATATGGATGCAGATAATAAGGAAGAGTTTGCAAGTAAAGAAGCTTTAGATTACTGGAGAGAGGTGGATCTATATATAGGAGGAAATGAGCATGCAACAGGACACTTATTGTATAGTAGATTTTGGAATAAGTTCCTTAAGGATTTAGGTTATGCTCCTACTGAGGAACCTTTCAAGAAGCTTATCAATCAAGGAATGATTTTAGGTACGTCTGCTTTTGTATATAGAATTGAAGGGACAAATACCTTTATATCTAAAGATATGATTACAGATCAGAAAGTACAACAATTATATGTGTATGTTGGTTATGTAAATTCTTCTTCAGAATTAGACACAGATAGCTTTAAGGCATGGAGACCTGATTATGCTGATGCGGAATTTATTTTAAATGATCAAGGAAAGTATATCGTTGGTCACGAAGTGGAAAAGATGTCAAAATCCTATTTCAACGTAGTTAATCCAGATGATATTTGTAATGAGTATGGTGCGGATACCCTTCGTTTATATGAAATGTTTTTAGGGCCTTTAGAGCAAGCTAAGCCATGGAATACAGCTGGTATTTCAGGAGTAGCAGGATTCTTGAAAAAGTTATGGAGACTATATGCAGATGACAATGGGGTAATTGTAAATGATGACAAGCCAACTCCTCAGATGTACAAGACTTTACATAAGACAATCAAAAAAGTAATTGAAGATATTGAAGGTTTCTCTTTTAATACTTCTGTTTCTCAGTTTATGATCTGTGTAAATGAGCTTAGTCAGCAAAAATGCCATAACCGCGATATTTTGGAGCCATTGGCAATTCTAGTATCTCCATACGCTCCACATATAGCTGAAGAGCTATGGTCTATGTTAGGGCATACAGAATCGATTTCATTGGTAAAGTTTCCTGAATTTAACCAACAATATTTGGTAGAGAGTTCTAAAGAGTACCCAGTTTCTTTCAATGGGAAGATGCGATTTAAAATAGAATTGGCATTAGATTTAACTTCTGAGCAAATCCAAGAAATTGTATTGGCAGATGAGAGAACAATAGCTCAATTGGCAGGCAAGCAACCTAAGAAGATAATTATTATTCCAGGAAAAATTATCAACCTAGTTGGGTAGATTTTTTAGAATAGTAAATTTAGATAATTAAAAAACGCTCGTTGAAAGTATGTATACTTTCAACGAGCGTTTTTTTTAGAACTAAAAACTCTAACGGCAGAAGATTAGAATTATTTTCCAGGTCTTATTATAAAGGAGTTTGGAAAGTCCATTTTTATAATTCGCATATGTTTTTCAGCTTCTAATCTAGTTTTGAAGTTCCCTACCATTACTTTATATGAAGGTGCGCTATATATTATTGTAGCATCTAAGTTAGGGTAAGCTAGTCTGAATTTTTGTAAGGCCTCTTGGGCTGCTGTATTCTTTCCATAAAAAACTTGGATTTTGTATTTGTCATTTGTTATGGTGGATGAATTATGAGTCTTTTTTAAATCAAGCAAATTTGTAACTGCTGAAGGCTCATTTATGTGTGGATTTTTTTCCTGACCATAGAATGTAGTAATGCTAAAAACTATGGTAGTATACGCTAATAAAACTCTTAAAATTCTCATAATGAAATGTATTTTGTGTAAAATTACAATTATTCTGTAATATCAGACAAAAAGGTTTTATTTAGAATGGGTATAAATTAGATTTAAAGGGCAGTAAAGGTTTTAAGAGTAAGGCATAAATTGTATTTTTGTCGGAGTTTGTAAATAAGGTGTATAAGATAGCGGTCTAATTGGCTGTTAAATAAGACCAAATTTAGTTGAAAATCATTTTATAACTATGAAAAAAGTGGGTAACCATAATTCGTTTTCAAAGATTTTATTCTTTTGTTTAGCGTTAATGCTATCGTTTACGACAATTTCGTCTGCGCAAGATGCAGTAAAAGGTAAGGAATTGTTTAATTCTAACTGTGCCGCATGTCACAAGTTAGATGGTGCTGCTACTGGACCGGCTCTTCGTGGAGTTGTTGATCATCACGATGGAGACGTAGAATGGCTGCATAAATGGATTAAAAGTAGCTCTTCTTTGATTAAGTCAGGGGATGCAAGAGCTGTGAAACTGTTTGAGGAGTGGAACAAAGTTGTTATGAATGACTTCCCGGCGTTGTCGGATGAGGACATTGATAACATCTTAGCATATACTTCTTTACCAAAAGCTGAGCCAAAAGCGGGAGCAGTAAGTGGAGCACAAACGCAAAATGGAGGGGATTCTGATGGAGTTTCTAACGTTATTGTGTTAGGTGCTTTAGTTGTTGTTTTACTGCTATTGGTTACAATGCTATTCTTTGTACGTAAAGTATTGAATAGAATTGTTGAGGCTAATGGATTAACACCAGAGATTGAAAAAACTATGCCATTATGCAAGGCTTTTATTAAGAATCAGTTCTTAGTAATCGTTTCTGTAATTGTTATGGTTTTAGTAGGGTCTTATTTTGCATTTGGGTATTTAATGCAAGTTGGAGTTGATCAAGGGTATGAACCAGTTCAACCAATCCATTTCTCGCATAAAATTCACGCCGGTGACAACGGTATTGATTGTAAATACTGTCACTCTGCTGCACGTACAAGTAAAACTTCAGGTATTCCTTCATTAAATGTTTGTATGAACTGTCATGAGAACATTAGTGAGTTTACAGGGGTAGAAGGTAAAGATTATGGTGTTTATACTCCAGATTTTTATACTGCTGAAATCCAGAAGTTATACGAGGCTGTTGGATGGGATGTTGCAACTCAGAAGTACACTGGGAATGTTAAGCCAGTTAAATGGGTTAGAATTCACAATTTGCCTGATTTCGCTTACTACAATCACTCACAGCACGTAAATGTTGCAGGATTAGAGTGTCAAACTTGTCACGGGCCTGTTGAGGAAATGGAAATCGTTAGACAATATTCTCCATTAACAATGGGATGGTGTATTGATTGTCATAGAAAGACAGATGTGAAATTGCAGGATAATGAGTACTATGCTAAAATTCACCAAGAATTATCTGAGAAATACGGTGTTGAAAAATTAACTGTAGCTCAAATGGGTGGATTAGAGTGTGGAAAATGTCACTATTAATATAATTAATTAAAGAATAAGAAGCTAATATATATATACAATGGCATCAAACAAAAAATACTGGAAAAGTGTTGAAGAGCTGAACGAAAATAGTTCTATTGTTGAGACGCTAAGAAACAATGAGTTTGTTGATCAGATTCCAACAGATGAGTTTCTTGGTGATAAAGACGCTTTGTCTTCGTCTTCTACTACTCGTCGAGACTTTTTGAAATATGTAGGTTTCTCAACTGCTGCAGCTACATTAGCAGCATGTGAGGGTCCTGTTGTAAAAGCTATCCCGTATGTTGTGCAACCAGAGGAAATTATCCCTGGGGTTGCGGATTACTATGCTACTACAATAGCAGACGGATTTGATTTTGTGAATGTTTTAATTAAAACTCGCGAAGGACGTCCAATTAAAGTTGAAAATAATAGATTAAGTGGTGCTTACTCAGGTGCTAATGCTCGTGTAAATGCTTCAGTTTTATCTTTATATGATAGTCTACGTTTAAAAGGACCGAAGATCGACGGAGAAGCCGCTTCTTGGGACGAGGTAGATGCTAAAGTTAGAGCTAGTTTACAAGATGCTAAAGCTAAAGGTGGTAATATTGTATTATTAACTAATACAATGGCTAGTCCTTCAGTAGATAAAATTATCGCTGAGTTTTTAGATCAAAACCCTACTGCTAAGCAAGTTGTTTATGATGCTGTATCAAGTTCAGCAGCATTAGACGCTTACCAAAAAGCTTACGGTACTAGAGGTTTGGCGGATTATGATTTCGGTAAAGCTGACGTGATTGTAGCTGTTGGAGCTGATATTTTATCAGATTGGCAAGGTGGAGGTTATGATGCTGCTTACTCACAGGGGCGTATTCCTAAAAATGGAAAAATGTCTAAGCATATTCAAATGGAAGCTAATATGTCTTTAGCAGGTGCTAATGCAGACGTTAGAATTCCTTTGACTGTTGCAGAGCAAAAAGCTGCTTTAATCAAATTATATAACGCTGTTACAGGTTCTTCAGTTAAGGCTGCTGCTACATCTCAAGATGAGAAAATTGCAAAAGCTGCTCAACAATTGAAAGCTGCTGGATCTAAAGGTGTTGTTGTTACAGGTTTAGAAGATGAGAATGCTCAGTTAGTTGTTTTCGCAATTAATGAGGCTTTAAAATCTCAAGCCTTCTTACCAGAGCAAACAAAATTTGTTAGACAAGGTAACGCTAAAGAAGTAAGTCAATTAATTAAAGATATGAACGCTGGTAAAGTACATACTTTAATTATGAGTGGTGTTAACCCAGTTTATACTTTAGCAAATAGTGCTGATTTCGTAAGCGGATTAGGGAAAGTAAATACTTCTGTCGCATTTTCATTAAAAGAAGATGAAACAGCTTTACATTCTACTGTTGCTGCTGCTGCTCCTCATTACTTAGAATCATGGGGTGATGTAATGATCAAAAAAGGACATTATTCGGTTACTCAACCAACTATCCGTCCATTATTTGATACACGTCAGTTCCAAGATGCTATGTTATTGTGGACAAATAATAATACTTCTTACTACGATTACGTAAAAGCTGTTGGTGCTAATATAGCTTCAGGATTAACTTGGAATAAATTAGTTCACGATGGTTTTGCTTTAGTAGACACGCCAAGTAAAGTAAGTTCTTCAATAGATCTTTCTTCTGCTGCGACTGCTTTAAGTAATAGCAAAAATGTAGATGGAATGGAGTTAGTTTTCTATACCAAAGTGGGTATGGGAGATGGACAACAAGCAAATAACCCTTGGTTGCAAGAGTTTCCAGATCCAATCTCGAGAGTTTCATGGGATAACTACGTTACAGTGTCTAGAAAAGATGCTGAGAACTTAGGTATTAAAAATTACCATGTTGCTAATGGAGGTTTAAATGGAAGCTATGTTACTTTAACGGTTAATGGAGTTACTTTAGAAAATGTACCTGCATTAATTCAACCAGGACAAGCGCCTAATACTGTAGGTTTAGCTTTTGGTTATGGAAAACAAGCTGGATTAAAAGAGGAAATGCAAGTTGGTGTTAATGCTTATGCGTTATACAATAACTTCGATGGTGTACAATCTGTTACTGTTGAAAAAAGCTCTGGAGATCATGAATTTGCTTGTGTTCAGTTACAAAATACATTAATGTCTAGAAGTGACATCTTAAAAGATACTACTTTAGATATTTATAATACAGAAGATCCTTTAAAATGGAATATTCCTGCTGTTGTTTCTTACGATCACCAAGAGGTGAAAGCAAATACAATTGATATTTGGGAATCTTTTGACCGTTCAGTAGGACATCACTTTAATCTTTCTATCGACTTAAATGCTTGTACTGGATGTGGGGCTTGTGTTATTGCATGTCACGCTGAAAACAATGTTCCAGTTGTTGGTAAAGATGAGATTCGTAGAAGTAGAGATATGCACTGGTTGCGTATCGATAGATATTATTCATCAGAAGATACTTTCGCTGCTGATTATCAAAAGAAAAAGGATTCAAGTGGTTTTGGAGAATACCGCGAGGCTTTCCAAGAATTGGAGCACCCAGCTGACAACCCACAAGTTGCTTTCCAACCTGTAATGTGTCAGCACTGTAATCACGCTCCTTGTGAGACTGTGTGTCCAGTAGCTGCAACTTCTCATGGTCGTCAAGGACAAAACCAAATGGCTTATAACCGTTGTGTTGGTACTAGATACTGTGCTAACAACTGTCCTTACAAAGTAAGACGTTTTAACTGGTTCTTATATTCTCAAAATGACGCATTTGATTTCAATATGAATGACGATTTAGGTCGTATGATATTAAACCCAGATGTTGTAGTTCGTTCCAGAGGAGTTATGGAGAAATGTTCTCTATGTATCCAAATGACTCAAGCTACTATTTTGAAAGCTAAAAACGAAGGTAGAGCTGTACGCCCTAATGAATTCCAAACTGCTTGTTCTGCTGCTTGTTCTAGTGGAGCGATGGTTTTCGGAGATGTTAACGATAAAGAATCTGATGTAACTGAGTTAGCAGAATCTAATCGTGCATACCATTTATTAGAGCACATTGGTACTAAACCAAACGTATTCTATCACGTGAAGGTTAAAAACGTGTAATAAAAAGAATTATTAATTAAAGAAACATATAAAGGATTATGTCGTCACATTACGAAGCACCCATTAGAAAACCTTTAGTTATTGGTGAGAAAACTTATCACGATATAACTGTGGATGTGGCTAGACCTGTAGAAGGAAGAGCAAATAAACTTTGGTGGAGAGTTTTCACATTAAGTTTAATTGCGTTTCTATGGGGAGTAGGTTCTATGGCTTACACAGTAGGTACTGGAATTGGAACTTGGGGATTGAATAAAACTATTGGATGGGCTTGGGATATTACCAACTTCGTTTGGTGGGTTGGTATCGGTCACGCAGGTACACTTATCTCAGCCGTATTATTATTATTTAGACAAAAATGGAGAATGGCCATTAACCGTTCTGCAGAGGCAATGACTATTTTCTCTGTTGTTCAGGCTGGATTATTCCCTATCATACACATGGGACGTCCATGGTTAGCTTACTGGGTATTACCTTTACCTAACCAATTTGGGTCATTATGGGTTAACTTTAACTCTCCATTATTATGGGACGTTTTCGCAATTTCTACGTATTTATCTGTGTCATTGGTTTTCTGGTGGACAGGTTTACTTCCAGACTTTGCTATGTTACGTGATAGAGCTATTACGCCATTTACAAAAAGAGTTTACGGAATTTTATCATTTGGTTGGTCAGGTAGAGCTAAAGACTGGCAACGTTTCGAGGAAGTTCATTTAGTGTTAGCTGGTTTAGCTACACCATTAGTACTTTCTGTACACACGATTGTATCTTTTGACTTCGCTACTTCTGTTATTCCAGGATGGCACACTACAATCTTACCTCCATATTTCGTAGCAGGAGCTATTTTCTCTGGGTTCGCGATGGTAACAACGCTTTTAATCATCATGAGAAAAGTTTCTAACTTAGAAGACTATATTACTGTTCAACATATTGAATTAATGAACATTATTGTAATGATCACTGGTTCTATTGTCGGAGTAGCTTATATCACTGAGTTATGGGTAGCTTGGTATTCAGGAGTAGAGTATGAACAATACGCTTTCTTGAACCGTGCTTCAGGACCATACTGGTGGGCTTATTGGTTGATGATGACCTGTAACGTAATTTCTCCACAGGTTATGTGGTTTAAGAAAATTAGAACTAGTATCATGGCTTCATTCATTATTTCTATTATT
This sequence comes from Myroides sp. LJL115, assembly GCF_054871665.1. NCBI lineage: Bacteria > Pseudomonadati > Bacteroidota > Flavobacteriia > Flavobacteriales > Flavobacteriaceae > Myroides > Myroides sp. LJL115. The sequence continues at coordinate 76,517 of NZ_JBTXLS010000003.1, forward strand.
GTGAATATTGGAATGTGGTTTGAACGTTTCGTAATTATCGTTACATCATTACATAGAGACTACTTACCATCTTCTTGGACGATGTTCCAACCTACGTTTGTAGACGCTGGAATTTACATCGGAACAATAGGATTCTTCTTTGTATTATTCTTGTTATACTCTAGAAGTTTCCCTGTAATTGCTCAGGCAGAGGTAAAAACTATCTTAAAGTCTTCAGGAGAATACTATAAGAAAGAAAGAGACAGTAAAGCGAATCATCAATCTTTAAATCATTAATTCGTTATGAGTAATAAAGTAATTTACGCTATATACAATGATGATGATGTATTGTTAGATGCAGTAAAGGAAACTAGATCTGCTCATCATCATATTGAAGAGATTTATACTCCTTTCCCAGTACACGGCCTTGATAAGGCTATGGGATTAAAACCAACAAGACTTGCAATTTGTGCATTCTTATTCGGATTAGTAGGTTTAGCATTTGGAACAAGTATGATGTATTATATCATGATTGTTGACTGGCCTCAAGATATTGGTGGAAAACCAAGTTTTAGCTTTATCCAAAATATGCCAGCATTCGTGCCTATTATGTTTGAGATGACTGTACTATTTTCTGCTCACTTAATGGTAATTACATTCTTCTTAAGAAGTAAGTTATGGCCATTTAAAGAAGCTGAAAACCCAGATGTTAGAACAACGGATGATCACTTTTTAATGGAAGTAGCTCTTAGAGGTGATGAAGAAGCTGCTGTTGAGTTCTTCAAGAATACTGGAGCAGTTGAAGTTAAAGTAATTGAAAAGTAATTGTAGAATGAAGAACATATATAAAATAGTAGCTTTAGTAGGAGTGTCAGTATTGAGTGCTTCTTGTTTTAATAAAGAGCGTCCAAACTATCAGTTTATGCCTAATATGTACGAAGCAGTACCGTATGAGACTTATTCTGAAGTCCCTACGACTGTTTTTGCAGATGGAATGGAAGCTCAATTACCAGCTGATGGTTCAATCCCTAGAGGATTTGAACCAGAAGTTTACCCTAACACTCCTGAAGGATTAGCGCAAGCGAGACTTTACTTAAAGTCTCCACTTGCTGATAGTGAGAAAAACCTTGAAAAAGGAAAAGAGTTGTACTCAATTTATTGCTCTGTTTGTCACGGTTCAAAAGGAGATGGGAAAGGTACTTTAGTTAAAAACGAAAAGTTTTTAGGAGTTCCTAATTACCACGATCGTGATCTTACTGAAGGTGGTGTTTACCAAGTGATTACTTATGGTTTGAATTCTATGGGTTCTCATGCTAACCAATTAACGCAACATGAACGTTGGTTAGTAACAGATTACGTTTTAAAATTGAAATCAGAATAATAAATTGTAAAACTTATTTGAAAGTTTAGATATGTACACATTATCAAAAAATTTAAAAACCTTTGCGATGGTCCTTATGGTTCTAGGATTAATAGGGATTGCATATGGTTTTTTTAGTGCACCTAAGACAACTGCTGAAGTAGAGCAGATCTTAACTGAGCAAGCACACCATAGTGGAGATGCTCAACAAGAGTCATCGCATGCAGTTTCCGAGGCTGATCACGCTGCGCACGAACAGCACTTAGAGCATGTTTTAACTCAGTTACAAAACAAACCTTGGACTGCAGTATATACGGCTTGTATCTTCGTTATGTTAGTTTCTTTAGGAATCTTAACATTCCAAGCTATCAACCAAGCTGCAAGTGCTGGTTGGTCTCCTATCCTTTTTAGAGTGATGGAAGGTTTATCAGCTTACCTTTTACCAGGATCGATTATTTTCTTCGTTATCCTTGTAATCTCAGTAATGGGAGGTAACCATTTATTTATATGGGCTGACCCAGAAGTAGTAGCTAATGATGTTATTATTCAAGGAAAAACAGGTTATTTAAACGTTCCTTTCTTTTTAATTCGTGCAGTAGTGTACCTATTAGGATGGAACTTCTACAGAATCTATTTACGTAAGCAGTCATTGGCTTTATGTGAAACTGGGGATTTAAGTTACCACAAGAAAATTTTTAAAGCATCAGCTGCTTTCTTAGTTTTCTTCATCGTAACAGAATCAATGGCTTCATGGGACTGGATTATGTCAATCGATACACACTGGTATAGTACATTATTTGGATGGTACGTATTTGCTAGTTTCTTCGTAACTGCTATTACTACTATTGCCTTTGCTACTTTATACCTTAAGAGTAAAGGACATTTAGAGCTTGTTAATCATAGCCATATTCACGATTTAGCTAAATTTATGTTTGGATTAAGTATTTTCTGGACTTATCTTTGGTTCTCTCAATTTATGTTACAGTGGTATTCTAATATTCCAGAGGAGGTTACATACTTTATCTTTAGAATTCAAGAGTTTAACTTACCATTCTTTGGAATGTTATTATTAAACTTCGCTCTACCTTTGGTTTTATTAATCAATACAGACTTCAAACGTTTAGGATGGGTTGTTGTAATGGCTGGTACTTGTATCATCGTTGGGCATTACCTTGACTTCTTCTTGATGATTGCACCTGGTACTGTTGGAGGTTCTTGGTTTATTGGTGTTCCTGAAATTGCTTCTTTAATGTTCTTCATAGGGTTATTTATCTATGTTGGATTTAGTGCAATTGCAAAAGCGCCGTTAGTTTGCCATAATCACCCACTTATTGAAGAGAGTAAACATTTTCATTATTAATATTTAAAGATAAACAGATGACAAGTTTATTAATAATAACTGTAGTTGTATTATTGGGAATTGCTATTTGGCAATTAACTAAGATATTCGATTTGACTCAAGTTGGATCTGGATCAAAAGATGCAGCTTCAGAGATCGCAAATGACAAGGACAATAACATTAATGGTTATTTGAACTTCGCTTTCTTAGGGTTTATCTACGTCTTTACTATTTTTAATTTAGTGAAGTATGGTAGCTTTCCTTTAATGAGTGATTCTGCGTCAGAACATGGTGAAACAGTGGATAACTTAATGTGGATCTCTATGGGTCTTATTGGGTTTGTTCAAATTTTCACTCAATTCTTACTTTACTGGTTCGCTTTCAAAGGAAGAGGAGTAAAAGGAAGAAAGGCTCTTTATTTTTCAGACAATGATAAATTAGAGGCAATATGGACAATTATTCCAGTAATTACTTTATCTGGTTTAATCCTTTACGGACTTTTCGCTTGGAACGACATTATGTTTGTTGACGAGGAAGAGGATGTTTTAATTGTAGAGGTTTATGCTAAGCAATTTGGATGGGATGTTCGTTATTCAGGAAAAGACAATGTTCTTGGTAAAGCAAACGTTAGATTCATTGAAGGAGTTAACGTAGTTGGAGTAGATATGTCTGATCCAAACTCGTATGATGATCAAATGGCTTCAGAATTACACTTACCGTTAGGAAAGAAAGTAGTTTTAAAATTCCGTTCACAAGACGTTTTACACTCTGCTTACTTACCTCACTTTAGAGCTCAGATGAACTGTGTACCAGGAATGGTTACTCAATTTGCTTTCACTCCTACAATCACTACGGAGGATATGAGATCTCGTGAAGCTATGGTTACTAAGGTTAATAACATTAACAAAATTAGAGCAGAGCGTAGCCAAGAATTAATTGCAAAAGGAGAGGAAGCATTAGATCCTTACCAATTCGATTACTTAATCCTTTGTAACAAAATTTGTGGTGCTTCTCACTACAACATGCAAATTAAAGTTGTAGTTGAAACTCCAGAAGAGTTTGAGAACTGGGTTAATGCGCTTCCTACTTTAGGAGAGCAGTTAGCTCAAACAAAAGAAGTAACTAACACATCGGATGAATTTGCTCAAGTTGTAAAGTAAAACACTCGTATTAAAATCAAATTATACTATGTCAGCATTAGGACACGAAATAATTCATGATCATGACCATGATCATCACGATAAAGGGAATTTCTTTACTAAATATGTATTTAGTTTAGATCACAAGATGATCGCGAAACAATACTTGATAACCGGTATTATCATGGGTATTGTAGGGATCATGATGTCTCTTTTATTTAGAATGCAAATTGCATGGCCAGAGGAATCTTTTACGCTTTTTAAATGGTTACTAGGCGAAAAAATGGCTCCTGATGGAGTAATGAAGAACGATGCGTACTTAGCCTTGGTAACAATGCACGGTACAATCATGGTATTCTTCGTATTAACTGCAGGTTTAAGTGGTACGTTCTCGAACTTACTTATTCCATTGCAAATTGGAGCTAGAGATATGGCTTCAGGATTCTTAAACATGTTATCTTACTGGATTTTCTTTATCTCTGCAGTATTAATGATCATCTCATTATTCGTAGAAGGGGGACCAGCTTCATCAGGATGGACTGTATACCCACCATTGAGTGCGTTACCACAGGCAATCCCAGGATCTGGAACAGGGATGACTTTATGGTTAGTTGCTATGGCTTTGTTTATTGTATCTTCTACAATGGGATCATTAAACTACGTTGCTACAGTTATTAACATGAGAACTAAGGGAATGTCTATGACAAGATTGCCATTGAGTGTTTGGGCTTTATTTACTACAGCTATCATTGGTATTGTTTCTTTCCCAGTATTATTATCAGCAGCTTTATTATTATTATTTGATAGAAGCTTTGGTACATCTTTCTTCTTATCAGATATTTATTTAGCTGGAGAGGTATTACATTACCAAGGAGGATCACCAGTATTATATGAGCACCTTTTCTGGTTCTTAGGACACCCGGAAGTATACATCGTTATTTTACCTGCGATGGGAATTACATCAGAGGTTATTGCTTGTAACGCTCGTAAACCAATTTTCGGTTATCGTGCGATGATTGCCTCAATTTTAGGTATTGCATTTTTATCAACGATTGTATGGGGTCACCACATGTTCGTTTCAGGGATGAATCCATTCTTGGGATCTGTGTTTACTTTTACAACTCTTTTAATTGCGATTCCTTCAGCTGTTAAGGCATTCAACTATATTACTACTATTTGGAGTGGAAATATCCAGATGAACCCTTCTATGTTATTCTGTATTGGTTTCGTTTCTACGTTCATTACTGGAGGATTAACAGGAATTATCTTAGGAGATTCAACTTTAGATATTAACGTTCACGATACATATTTCGTTATTGCTCACTTCCACTTAGTAATGGGTATTTCTGCTCTTTACGGAATGTTTGCTGGTATCTACCACTGGTACCCGAAAATGTTCGGAAGAATGATGAACAAAAACTTAGGATACATTCACTTCTGGGTAACTGCAGTTTGTGCTTACGGAGTTTTCTTCCCAATGCACTTTATCGGATTAGCAGGTTTACCTCGTCGTTACTATACAAATACAGCGTTCCCATTATTTGACGAGTTCTATGATGTTAACGTATTAATTACAGTATTTGCTCTTGTAGGTTCAGCATTCCAGTTATTGTTCTTATGGAACTTCTTCTATAGTATTTTCTACGGTAAGAAGGCTCCTCAGAACCCATGGAAAGCTAACACTCTTGAATGGACTACTCCAGTGGAGCACATCCACGGGAACTGGCCAGGAGAGTTACCAGTTGTTCACAGATGGCCTTATGACTACAGTAAACCTGGTTTACCAGAAGACTATGCGCCACAAACTATGCCAATGCAAGAAGGTGAGGAAGAATTACATCACTAGAAGTATTTAAATAGAAATATAAAAAAGGTCATCCAATTTTTTGGATGACTTTTTTTTTATACTGTTTGTAATAGTATTTTAAAGCAGCAATTTTTAGTATATCTTTGTAGTATGAATGAGAATTTAGACCCTACAACTAGGCATTTTTCCTCAGAGGAATTTGATGTTGAAAAGAAGTTGAGACCTCTTAGTTTCGATGATTTCGCAGGACAAGAAAACGTATTAGATAATTTACAAGTTTTTGTAGAAGCTGCTAATATGCGTGGTGAAGCTTTGGATCATACTCTTTTTCACGGTCCTCCAGGGCTAGGTAAAACTACATTGGCCAATATTTTAGCCAATGAGCTCAATGTAGGTATTAAAATTACCTCTGGGCCTGTTTTGGATAAACCTGGTGATTTAGCTGGTCTTTTAACGAATTTGGAGGAAAGGGACGTTTTGTTTATTGATGAGATCCATCGCTTAAGTCCAATTGTAGAAGAGTATTTATATTCGGCTATGGAAGACTTTAAGATTGATATCATGATTGAATCTGGTCCTAATGCTCGTTCTGTTCAGATTAATCTAAATCCATTTACTTTAGTTGGGGCTACTACTAGAAGTGGATTACTTACAGCTCCTATGCGTGCTCGTTTTGGTATTCAAAGTAGATTGCAATATTATAGTAAAGAACTTTTAGCTGGTATTATAGAACGTAGTGCTTTTATTTTAGGTGTACCTATTTCTATAGAGGCTTCCATTGAAATCGCTGGAAGAAGTAGAGGGACTCCTCGTATTGCTAATGCTTTATTGCGTCGTGTACGAGATTTCGCTCAGATTAAAGGTAATGGTAGTATCGATTTGACAATCGCTCAGTATGCTTTAAACGCCTTAAATGTGGATTCTTATGGTTTAGATGAAATGGATAATAAGATTCTTTCGACTATTATAGAAAAATTTAAAGGCGGTCCTGTTGGTTTGTCTACTTTGTCGACAGCCGTTTCTGACAATGGAGAAACTATTGAAGAAGTTTATGAACCATATTTAATTCAAGAAGGTTTTATTATTCGTACTCCTCGTGGTCGGGAAGCTACTCAAAAGGCTTATCAGCATTTAGGATTTGCGTTTGATCTTGAAGATTAGCACTATTAAAAACGTCTAGTTTTATGATAAATAATCCTAGTTTATATTCTAAGTTAATTAAAGACCGTGCTTTAGAGCTTGGCTTTAACCAATGTGGTATCTCTAAAGCTGATTTTTTAGCCCAAGATGCACCAAGACTGGAAAGTTGGCTTAAAGCTGGTATGCATGGGAATATGCAATACATGGAGAATAATTTTGACAAGCGTTTAGATCCAAGAATTTTAGTTCCAGGTGCAAAAAGTGTTATTTCTTTGTCTTTAAATTATTTTCCCGATAAAGTACAGCTTTGCGATACCTATAAGGTTTCTAAGTATGCCTATGGAGAAGATTATCATTTTGTTATAAAGGACAAACTAAAGGAATTATTTGCCTTCATTCAAGAAGCCATTGGAGATATAGGTGGGAGAGTTTTTGTTGACTCAGCACCTGTATTAGACAAGGCTTGGGCTGCTAAGAGCGGACTAGGTTGGGTTGGCAAGAATAATAATTTGATCCATAAAAAGATGGGTTCTTTCTTTTTTTTGGCTGAACTTATTATCGATCTAGAGTTAGAATATGACTCTATTACCACAGATCATTGTGGAACTTGTACAAAATGTATAGATGCTTGCCCTACACAAGCAATTGAAGGACCTTATATTGTCAATGGGAGTAAGTGTATTTCTTACTTAACAATTGAGTTAAAGGATGACATTCCAAAGGAATTTAGTGGCTTATTGGATGATTGGGCTTTTGGTTGTGATATCTGTCAAGATGTATGTCCATGGAACAGATTCTCTAAACCACATAATGAACCTCGTTTTTCTGCTAATGAGGCTATTTTGAACTACGATAAGAAGCAATGGAATGAGATAACTCAAGAAACTTTTAATGTAATTTTTAAAAAATCCCCTGTAAAACGTTCGAAGTATGCGGGGTTTATGAGAAATATACAATTTTTAAACGACTGAGTTAAGGAAGTTTGAATGTAAAGTAAAAACGTTACCTTTGTTTGAAATGAAAAACTAGATTTTATGAACAAAGATAATTTACGTAGGGAGGCATTGAAATACCATGCTGAGCCAGTACCTGGAAAAATTCAAGTAGTTCCTACCAAAAAGTATTCTTCGCAAAGGGATTTATCTTTAGCCTACTCTCCGGGAGTAGCAGAGCCTTGTTTAGAGATTGCAAAAAATGTGGATGATGTTTATAAATACACAGCAAAAGGAAATTTAGTTGCTGTTATTTCTAACGGAACGGCTGTATTGGGGCTTGGAGACATTGGTCCAGAAGCTTCAAAACCAGTAATGGAAGGGAAAGGATTATTATTTAAGATTTTTGCTGACATTGATGTTTTCGATATCGAAGTAGATGCCACAGATGTGGATAAATTTATTGAAACTGTAAAAAATATTTCACCTACTTTTGGAGGGATAAACTTAGAAGATATTAAAGCTCCTGAATCTTTTGAAATCGAAAGAAGATTAAAAGAGGAGTTGGACATTCCTGTAATGCACGACGATCAACACGGAACTGCTATTATTTCTGCTGCTGCTTTATTAAACGCTGTAGAATTAGCTGGTAAAGAGATGAAAGACGTTAAAATGGTTGTTTCTGGTGCAGGTTCTGCTGCCATTGCATGTGCTAAATTGTACGTTGCATTTGGTGTACAGATACAAAACATTAAAATGTTCAATAGTAAAGGTGTTTTAAAGAAGGATGATTCTCGTATTTCTGACTTGCAAAGAGAATTTGCTGTTGCTCAAGACATTTCCTTAGCTGATGCTGTTAATGGTTGTGACGTTTTTATTGGATTATCTACTGCGGATGTATTAAAGCCTGAGATGCTTGCAAGTATGGCTGAGAACCCAATTGTTTTTGCTATGGCTAACCCATCACCAGAAATCGATTATAACTTAGCAGTTGAAACACGTAAGGATGTTATTATGGCTACAGGACGTTCTGATTTCCCTAACCAGGTAAATAACGTTTTAGGTTTCCCATATATTTTCCGTGGTGCATTAGATGTTCGCGCAACAAAGATTAACGAGGAAATGAAAATGGCTGCTGTAGTGGCTTTAGCTAAGTTAGCTAAAGAACCTGTACCAGAGCAAGTGAATATTGCTTATGGTGCTACTAAATTAAGTTTTGGTAGAGAGTATATTATTCCTAAGCCTTTTGATCCAAGATTAATTACTATTGTTCCTCCTGCAGTTGCTTTAGCAGCAATGGAAAGTGGAATTGCAAAAGCTCCTATTACGGATTGGGAAGCTTATAAGCAAGAGTTAGCCTTAAGAATGGGGTCTGACAACAAGCTTTTACGTATGTTGATTAATCGCGCTAAAACTTCTCCTAAGAAAGTTGTTTACGCCGAGGCTGATCATTTAGATGTTTTAAAAGCTGCTCAAATCGCTTATGAAGAAGGAATGGTAACTCCAATCTTATTAGGAGATAGAGATACTATTGTTGAACTAAAGAAAGAGATTGATTTTAATGCAGAGATTGAAATAATTGACCCTAAATCTGATGCTGAGAAAGCTAGAAGAACTAGTTTTGCTAAGTCTTATTGGCAAGCAAGATTACGTAAAGGGATTACTTTATACGATGCAGAGAAATTAATGCTTGAGCGTAACTATTTTGCAGCAATGCTTGTGAATGAAAATCAAGCTGATGCTATGTTAACAGGGTATTCTAGAGCTTATCCAACGGTTGTAAAGCCAATCTTGGAATTAATCCCTAAAGCACCTGGTGTGTCAAAGGTAGCTACTACAAACCTTATGATGACAAAAAGAGGACCTATGTTCTTAGCAGATACTGCTATTAATCCTAATCCAACAGCTGAGGAAATTGCCAAAATTGCTGTAATGACAGATAAAGCAGTTAGAATGTTTGGAATGGAGCCAGTAACAGCGTTATTATCTTATGCTAACTTTGGATCAGCTGATCAAAGCTCACCTTCAAAAATGAGTGAAGCAGTGAAAATGTTACATGAGCAATATCCAGACATGGCTGTAGATGGTGAAATTCAAATAGATTTTGCTTTAAATGATCAAATGCTTAAAAATAAGTTCCCTTTTTCTAAGTTAGTTGACAAGCAAGTTAATACGTTGATTTTCCCTAATCTAGATTCTGCTAATATTACTTATAAAATGTTAAAAGAATTGAATAAGGCAACTTCTATCGGACCTATTATTTTAGGTTTGGATCGTGCTGTTCACGTATTTCAATTAGGAGCTAGTGTAGATGAAATGGTTAATATGACTGCTGTGGCAGTGGTAGACGCTCAAGTTCGCGATAGCCGTAAACGCAAATAAAAAATAAAAATTTGCCTTTTGTTAGAGTGTGATTTTTAATGCTAATAATAGTTAATTTTTATTGCTATTTTTGAGCTTAAATTAAAAAGGAACATGATAGCACATATTCAAGGGCGTTTAGTGGAAAAAACACCCACTGAAGTAGTAATAGATTGCGGGGGAGTAGGATATTTAATCCATATTTCCCTGCATACTTTTTCTCAACTTGGCTCAAGTGAGCAAGTTCGATTATATACCCACCTACAAATAAAAGATGGCGCACATACTCTTTTCGGTTTTAGTGAAAAGATTGAGCGCGAACTATTCAAGTTACTGATTTCTGTGTCAGGTATTGGAGGAAATACTGCTCGTAATATGCTTTCCTCTATTAATCCAAATGATCTTTTCAAAGCAATTGCAAATGCCGATGCAAAAACAATCCAATCTGTAAAAGGGATTGGTACTAAAACGGCCCAACGTGTTATTTTGGACTTACAAGAGAAAGTAGTTAAATTATACGATATGGACCAAGTTTCTACTACTTCTAACAATACAAACTTAGAAGAAGCGTTATTAGCATTAGAGGTTTTAGGGTTTGCAAGAAAAGCTGCTGAGAAGGTAGTGAATAAAGTTTTGCAGCAGAATCCTGATGCTAGTGTTGAAGTTATTATTAAACTAGCTTTAAAAAATTTGTAGACATTGAAGGGGTACTATCCTAATTTATATCTTTTGTTACCTATAACAGTTTTATTTTTGTTCTTAACCACCTTTGGTTTTGGACAGAATATTATTGTGCAACCAAGTGAGCCAGAATTCGGGACTACCCAAGAGCTTACTTTAGAGGAGCAAGAAGAAATAGAACAATGGGAAGCCCAAATGCTACAGGATTGGGAAGATTTTGAACTTAATCAAGTCCAAGATTCTTTAGCCCCTGCTTATAAACCAGGAAATATTACTTTTCCTGACCCAAGTTTTATACGCGAAGTTTACTCCTATAATCCAGTTACCGATAAGTACTATTACACTAGGGGATTAGATACCTATGATATTAATCTACCTGTAATTCTATCTAGGCCTGAGTATGAGCAATTAGTACTTAGGGCTGAAATTAGAAAATATTTTCAATTAAAGTTTGACGCAATGCATGGTCGTTTAGAGGACGAAGAAGCTATGCGTGATATGTTGCCTCGTTATTATGTGAACTCTAAGCTATTTGAGGGTATTTTTGGATCGAATACCATCGATGTAAAACCAACAGGTTCGGTTGAGTTTGACATGGGTGTACGCTTTAGTAAACAAGATAACCCAGTGATTTCTCCTCGAAATAGAAAAAGCATGACTTTTGATTTCGATCAGCGTATTAGTATGGGACTTCATGGAATGGTAGGAACACGTATGGGGGTAAATATTAACTATGATACCCAAAGTACCTTCGATTTTCAGAACATGATGAAATTGGCCTACGAGCCAGATGAAGATGCAATTATTAGAAAGATTGAGGTAGGTAACGTAAGTATGCCTATTGGAGGAACCCTAATTAGAGGTGCTCAAAGCCTTTTTGGAGTAAGAACAGAATTACAATTTGGTAAAACGACCATTAGTGGAGTGTTCTCTGAGCAAAAAAGTCAAACTAGTAGTGTAGTTGCTCAAGGAGCTGGTACCTTAGAAGATTTTGAATTATTCGCTTTGGATTACGATGAAGATAGACACTTTTTCTTATCACAATACTTTAGAAATAATTACGACAGTGCTTTAGAGAAATACCCTTATATCAACTCTAGAGTTAGAATTATACGCGTAGAGGTTTGGGTTACTAATCGCTATAGTCGAATGGGACCTACTAATAATAACTCTAGAAATCTTATCGCAATTCAAGATTTAGGGGAAGGAAGAAATAAAAGAGGTACTGGGGAAAGAGTAGTTTCAAAAGACGAACCTGGCTTCTTTGTTAACCCTAATCCTAATGCCTATCCAGATAACAATAATAACTTATATGACCCAAGTAAAATAGGTGTAGGTGGATATTATTTGAGCCCAGCTATTAGAAATAGTACCTCTGGTACACAGGGGTTTAATACTTCTGTGCAAGAGGGAAGGGATTTCGTTAAATTAGAAAGTGCTAGAAAACTAAATAGTAACGAATTTACTTTTCATTCCCAATTAGGGTATATCTCTTTGAATCAGCGTTTATCCAATGATGAAGTACTTGCTGTAGCTTTTCAATATAGTGTTGGAGATAAAGTTTACCAGGTTGGTGAATTTGGAAATGATACTCAAGTCGCCCCAGAGAATATAGGGACAGTACCAGGTGATGATCAACCTGTTTTACTATCGGAGACTTTAGTGGTTAAACTTTTGAAAAGTAGTTTAACTCTAACGCATGCACCTGTGTGGAACTTGATGATGAAGAATATTTATCAAATCCCAAATGCTTCTTATGTTACGCCGGAAAAATTTAGATTTAATATTCTTTATACCGATCCAAGTCCTTTGAATTACATTTCTTCTGTCGATGGAAATGAATTACCTGAAGGAGTGGAAAGGACAGCCTTATTAAATGTATTCCATTTGGATAGATTGAATTCAGTGAATGATCCACAAAAGGGTGGAGATGGTTTCTTTGACTTCCTTCCTAATGGGGGACTGCAAAATATTTATGATCCGAATAATCCTTCGGGTAGTTTTACTGGAAATAACAATAGCCAACCAGGCTATGGCTCCAATAATGGTTTTGGAAGTAATGGTAGTTTAAATAATAATAACCAACCAGGCTATGGAAGCGGTGGTGGGAATTATGGTGGAGGAAGCTATAACAACAATAATAATGGTAATAACCGCAATAGTTTTGATGGAATTACTATAGATGCGGTTAATGGTAGATTAATTTTTACAACTGTAGAACCTTTTGGAGAGTACCTTTATAATAAGTTAGATAAAAATCCAGGTAATAATCCAGATGCTTATTATAACCAAGCTTCTTATAATGAAAATCAACGAAAGTATGTATTTTCTGAGTTGTATAGAAGTACCAAAGCCACTGCAATTAGAAACCAAAGTAATAAGAATAAGTTCTTATTAAAAGGAAAATACTCTAGTCAAAATGGAGAGGGAATCCCTATTGGTGCTTATAATGTGGCAGCTGGCTCTGTTGTGGTTAAATCTGCTGGTAGATTATTAATAGAAGGAGTAGATTATACGGTGGATTACAATAGAGGAAGGGTGATGATTTTGGATCAGGCTTTGTTAGCCTCTAATGCTCCTATTGAAGTATCTGTGGAAAATAATACAATGTTTGGCCAACAAACAAAAAGATTCTTTGGACTTAATATTGAGCACAAAGTTAATAAGGATTTATTATTTGGTGGTACTATACTTCGATTATCAGAAAGACCTATGACACACAAAAGTGTTTATGGGCAAGAAGCTGTCAATAATACGATTTGGGGGATTCATGGACAATACTCAACCGAAGTGCCGTTTTTGACTCGAATGGTTAATAAGTTACCAAATATCGACACAGATGTAGAATCTAGAGTTACTCTAAGAGGAGAATTCGCCTACCTTAAACCAGGAAGTTCTAAGATAGATCAAATGAATGGAGAGGCTACTTCTTATTTAGATGACTTTGAAGCTGCTCAATCCAACGTTGATATTAAAGGATCTTTTGCATGGAAATTAGCAAGTACGCCGTTAGGGTTTTATACTGAAAATTCTAGTGATGCGGAAAATTCCTTAGGAAATTACTCCTTAGTGGATGGCTATAGAAGAGCAAAGTTATCTTGGTATACTATTGATCCTACTTTTTATTTAGGTTCTAGACCAAATGGAGTAGATGAATATGATTTGAATTCTAGTAGAACTCGCCGTATATATAGTGAAGAACTTTTCCCGACAAAGGACATTGCTTATGGAGAAAGTAGGGTGATTAATACGCTAGATTTAACCTATTATCCATTTGCTAGAGGGCCATATAACTTTAATCCTAAATATAAAAATGCAAGTGGTTCCGCTACCATAGAGCCCTCTAAGAACTGGGCTGGTATTATGCGCGGATTAACCACTACTAACTTTGAGCAAAGTAATATTGAATTTGTGCAATTTTGGTTAATGGACCCTTTTGTGGGAACTTCTGTGGATAATTTTTCCTCCCAATATTTAAGTGATAAAGGGGAATTGCGTTTTAACTTAGGTTTAATCTCTGAGGATGTTTTACGCGATGGATATAAACAATACGAGAACGGTTTACCAGGAAGTGGACAAAACCAAGTCACCACTATTGAAACTATTTGGGGTAGAGTACCTGCTGCTCCATCTTTAATTTATGCCTTTGATGTAGATGCCCGATCTCGTGCATTGCAAGACGTTGGTATTGATGGACTAGATGATGAACAAGAGAGAATCTGGTTCAAAGATTTTGCGCATTTAGATGACCCATCTGGAGATAACTTCGTACACTATTTAGATGCAGATGGAGGAATATTAAATCGTTATTACAACTATAATGGTACACAGGGAAATAGCCCAATTAATGATGGGCGAGGTGGTAATAACTTACCCGATACAGAAGATATCGATTCCGATAATACCATGAATACAATTAATGCTTACTTAGAATATAAAGTTCCAATTCGTGCAAATTTACAAGTAGGTGATCTTTATGTAGCAGATGTTAGAGAGGAATTAGCCCAACTTGCCGATGGTAAATTAGAAAAAGTAAGATGGATTCAATTCAAGATTCCTATCGATAGAAATGGAGTAGCTAAAGGTGATTTAGCTAATTCTGCGGACTCTAGTTTTGATGACGTAATTCGTTCGATACGCTTTATGCGTATGTATATAACTGGTTTTAAAAGTCAGATAACACTGCGCTTTGCAACATTAGATTTAGTTAGAAGTAATTGGAGAAAGTCAGATAGAGACATGCAAATTAGTTCAAATGGACAGTATCCAGATGAGTCTCAACCCGAACGTATTTCCAATACAGGTTTTGATGTTTCCGCTGTAAATATCCAAGATAATTTTGATAGAAAACCAATCCCTTATGTGACTCCTCCAGGAGTTCGTAGAGAACAAGCTTATATCAATAATACCCTAATTAATCAAAATGAACAATCTTTAGCTTTACGATTGTATCCAAAGGATTTAAACAGCCAACCCAATGGTCTTCGTTCAGGCGATGCAAGAGGAGTTTATAAAGGCTTTAATGTAGATATGCGACAATATAAGAAGTTGCGTATGTTTGTGCATGCGGAGGCATTAACTAATGCTAGTGCTGCTGGTTTGATGGATGATCAAGCATATGCTTTCATTCGTTTAGGAAGTGATTTGACTTCCAATTATTATCAAATTAGAATTCCATTGAAGGTAACTCGTCCAGGGGCAAGTACTCCAGAGGAAATTTGGCCTGAAATCAATGAGTTCTTAGTTGACTTAGATCTTTTGACAAAAATCAAAGTGAATAAAATGACCGATAAAGGTCAATCTTCCACTGATGCAAATAGCTTTTATGAATTATCTGCTACTGAATTAGGCGGGGAAAGAAGTGATATGTATATCGGTATAAAAGGAAATCCTAATTTCGCAAATGTTCGTATTATGATGTTGGGAATTAGAAACGAGAGTTTATCTGATTTAGCTGGAGAGTTTTGGTTTGATGAATTGCGTTTATCTGATATGGATAATAAAGGCGGATGGGCGGCGATAGCAACTGTAGATGCCAATATTGCTGATTTTGCAACTGTTTCAGCTAGTGGTATGCGTTCAACTGCAGGTTTTGGTGCATTAGAACAAGGACCAGAGCAAAGAAGTAAAGAGGATTACAAATCCTATAGTGTTGTAGCAAATGTAAACTTGGATCATCTTTTACCAAAACATTGGGGTGTAGTGGTTCCATTTAACTATGCTATAAGTGAAGAAACAATTACCCCGGAATACGATCCTGGAAACTTAGATTTAAAATTAAGTCTAGTGAAAAGTTATGCAAAATCTTCAGCCGAGGCCGAAGAGATTGAGAAAAGGGCCTTAGATTATACCAAGCGTAAGAGTATAAACTTTATAGGGGTAACTAAGCAAAAAAATCCTGAGAAGAAAAGTACACCAATAGATATTTCTAACTTTACGGTTTCACACTCTTATAATGAAGTCAAACACCATGACTATGAAGTACAGTCCATGTTAGATCAACAAGTGCGTAGTTCTGTGGATTATGGTTATTCATTTAGTCCTAAAACGGTAGAGCCATTAAAAAATGTAAGCTTCTTATCTAATGATTATTTTGCTCTTTTACGTGACTTTAACTTCAATTATATTCCTTCTAATATTACTTTTAGTAGTAATGTTTTGCGCCAATACAATAGACAGGAATTTCGATTGTTGGATGTTCAAGGGATAGGATTAGATCCTTTATACCGTAGAAATTATTTCTTTAATTATACCTATGGCTTTAATTTTGACTTGACACGCTCTTTGCGTATAACTTATGTAGGAGGAAGTAATAACGTAGTTAAGAATTACTATGATAGTACAAATGGTATAGTAGATAATACTAATACGATTTGGGATGATTATTTTGATATTGGTACACCAAATCAATTTACTCAGCAGTTAAACTTTACTTATGAGCTACCAATTAATAAACTTCCATTTTTAGCATTTGTTCGATCCAGCTATAATTATACTGGAACCTATAACTGGCAAAAATCATCTGAATCATTTTCTAATATTGAATTAGATGGACAGTTTTATAATTTAGGAAATACAATACAGAATTCAAGAACTCAGGTATTAAATACAACCTTCTCTATGGATGTTTTCTATCGATATATAGGATTGGTGAAAAGTTCACAAAGAGGAAAAAAACCTAAGAGTAACGCGCGTACAGCTGCTATTGTTCCAGGACAAAAGGTGGTGCAACAACCTAATGGGAATAATCAACAAGAAAAAGAGCCTTCCAAATTATTGGATGCTGTAATTGGAGTGATAACTTCAGTGAAGAACATCCAAGTAAACTATAGTGAAAATAGTGGAACCATGTTACCAGGTTTTTTACCAGGAGTAGGTTTCTTTGGGACTAGTAAACCAAATTTTGGTTTTGCTTTTGGAAGTCAAGCCGATATTAGAGATTTAGCCGCAAATGCCGGGTATTTAAGTAACTTCCCTAACTTGAGTGAATCTTTCTTACAAATTAGCAATAAGACCCTAAATCTGAATGCTACTTTAATGCCTATACCGGATTTGATCATTGATGTTTTTGCCATGAGAAGTAAGTCCGATAATCTTTCAGAGCAATTCAAGATAGAAGACTTTAATTATATAGGGCTAGCGCCTTATAATTATGGTAACTTTAGTATATCTACTAATATGATTTCTACATCATTTAGCAAATCAGATTTAAACTACTCTGATGTTTTCAATCAAATGTTAGACAATAGATTAATTGTTGCTAATCGATTAGCCCAGGCTGATGGGATTGATATTAATAATCCTGCTAATTTGGATGCACAAGGTTTCCCGATTGGTTATTCTTCTAAGAGTCAAGCGGTAATTTTACCTTCTTTCTTAGCTGCTTATACAGGAGGTGATGCAAACGGAGTTTCTACTAGTATGTTTAGAAGTATGCCACTTCCTAACTGGAATCTTAAATACAACGGGTTTATGAAAATCGGATTTATTCGAAAGAATTTTAGAAGATTTTCTGTTCAACATGGATACTTAGCTTCTTACACATTAGGATCTTATACTTCTAATTTGGCCTATTACAATAGGGAAAGTGATTTAACCCCTGTCAGAGGGGATAAGCCTGTAAAAGACCTTATAAGTAATGCTACTTTGTATGAACAGTTTAATCCGCTAATTCGCGTTGATTTAGAAACAAGAAGTGCTATTCGTTTCTTAGCAGAGATGAGAAGAGATAGAATGCTTTCTTTAAGTTTTGATAATAATTCTTTAACCGAAACCCAAGGACAAGATTTTATTTTGGGTCTTGGCTACAGAATAAAAGATGTTGGATTTAATTCCTCTTATGCCAATAACGGTTATGGAGGTAGAATTAGTAGTGATATAAATATTAAGGCAGATGTTACCTTGAGTAAGCGACATACCTTAGTGCGTTATTTAGATTATGAGAATAATCAAATGGGAGGTGGACAAAATACTTGGTCCTTGAGATTAACAGCTGATTATATGCTTAGTCAAAATTTAACAGCTATTTTCTTTTATGACCATTCCTTCTCTAAAGCGATAATTTCCACTATGTACCCGATAACAAATATCCGAGCTGGTTTTACCATTCGATACAATTTTGGAAATTAATTGCTAGAAGCTTTAGTTTATTGCAATATTATTATACATTTGTCTAAAACTAAATTATAATGAACATACCAGCTAACTTAAAGTACACCAAAGACCACGAGTGGGTTTCTATTGAGGGTGATATCGCAACAATCGGAATTACTGACTTCGCACAAAGCGAATTAGGAGACATCGTATATGTTGAAGTTGAGACATTAGATCAAACTTTAGACAAAGACGAAGTTTTTGGAACAGTTGAAGCAGTAAAAACTGTATCAGATTTATTTTTACCATTAACAGGAGAGGTTATCGAATTTAATGAGGGATTAGATACTGAGCCAGAATTAGTAAATACAGATCCTTACGGAGCTGGATGGATGATTAAACTGAAAATAACAGAAGTTTCTGAAATCGAAGGTTTACTTTCTGATGAGCAATATAAAGAAATCATAGGTGCGTAATATTATTTTAGGTATAGCACTTTGTTGGACTATACTTATAATAATTTTATGTTTAGTAGAGGCAAATAATTTTGCTTCTAGTTCAAACTTAAACATACCTTTTAAAGATAAGATTGCCCACCTTATTTTTTACTTTACTTTTTCCTTTTTATGGTTAATGTATTTGATAAAAAGTAATAAAAAGGCAAGTAGAATTTCTCTAACATTGCTTATCTTTACCATAGCTGCTATTCTTGGAGGCGGTATAGAATTAGCTCAATTCTATCTTACCTCAAGTAGAAGTGCAGAATGGGCAGATTTCTTTGCGAATTGTTTAGGGAGTTTAACAGGTTTACTACTCTGCTTAACAATCACCAGAAATAAAAAATAATTTAAAAAGCCCCTTATTTTAAGGGGCTTTTTTATTTAAATATCTACATTATGCAAGAAAAGGATTTAAAAGAGTTTATGGATTCTACTTATTTGAAGCAACCTGAACATGCAGGGTTAACAGTAGAACAGAATAATTTACAAGTAGCTGAATTAGTAAAAGAGGCAATAGAAGAAAACTTTAAGTTAGCAATGATTCGTCCTGAACAAGTTAGTTTTGCTAGAAATTACATTGATCAAGCTAAAAGTAATGTTTTAGTTGGAACTGTAATTGATTTCCCTCTAGGACATGGAGGATTACAAGCTAAATTGGAGCAAGCTCAGAAGGCTATTGATGATGGAGCAGATGAACTAGACTTCGTTGTGGATTACACTGCTTTTATTAATGGACAAGTGGATAAAGTTAAAGAGGAAGTAAATAAATGTACTGCTTTAGGTTTGAAGCATAAGAAAGTAGTCAAGTGGATTATTGAAAGCGCTGCTTTAACAGATATTCAAATTGCGGAGATAACTAAGTTAATCAAAGGAGAAGTTATCATGCACTTTCCTCAAGAAGTTTTTGAAAAAGTATATGTGAAGTCTTCCACTGGTTTTTTTGTAACTAACGATGGAAAACCTAACGGTGCTACCTTCGAAGCGATTAAAATTATGCTTGAAAATGCTGGCCCATTACCAGTTAAAGCATCTGGAGGGATAAAAGACCGCAAAACTGCAGCTCAAATGATTGAGTTAGGTGTTAAAAGATTGGGAACTTCTTCAGCAAAAGCAATAGTTAATGGGATTGAAGGCTCAAATTCTTATTAAAACTTAAATAAAGGTTATATTCAAAGGTGTACTACTTGTTTTTAAGGTTTGTTTTAAAATTTGAATTATATTTGCACTGCATTAAAAATAAATAAAACAGCTTTGAGTATATCTTCAAATAATAACAACCCTGTTTCAGTGTTGAAAGAGTTTAAGGAAATGACCAAAATGGGATTAGCCTTTAGCGTAGTGTTTTCTACTATTGCGGGTTATCTGATTGCAATTCCAGATTTTCGAGATATAAATTATTGGGTTCTATTAGCATTAGCAGTAGGAGGCTATTGTATGGTAGGGGCATCTAATGTTTATAATCAAATAATAGAAAAGGATTTAGATGCTAAAATGGATCGAACTAAAAATCGACCAATTGCTTCAGGGAGAGTAACTCCTAGAGCAGCATTTGTTTTAGCAAGTATTTTAACTGTGTTAGGTATAGGGATTCTATATGCAGTTAATCCTAAAACAGCCATGTTTGGTGCGATTTCTATTTTTTTATATGCTTGTATTTACACGCCTTTAAAAACAATAACACCTTTATCTGTTTTCGTTGGAGCCTTTCCAGGAGCTATTCCTTTTATGTTAGGATGGGTAGCGGAAACAAATCATTTTGGAATTGAGGCTGGAACTTTATTTTTGATTCAGTTTTTTTGGCAGTTCCCTCACTTTTGGGCTATTGGATGGTTTTTATATGATGATTATAAAAAAGGAGGATTCTCTATGTTACCTACAGGTAAAAGAGATACCAAAACAGCCATGCAAATCATTCTTTATACTGTTTGGTTAATAATTATTTCTGTTTTCCCAGCAACTGGATTAACAGGTAGATTATATTTATCGCCAATTGCAGCAGCTTTAGTGTTCATTGCTGGACTTTGGATGTTATGGGCAGCAATCAGGCTGTATAAGCAACGTACTGCTAAAGTAGCACGCGCTTTAATGCTTGTAAGTGTAACTTATATTACATTAATTCAAATTATTTATATTCTCGATAAAATTTTTAGATAACCAATGGATACTTTAACACAACAAGAACAATACCTGAAAAAGGGTAAGGCTTTAAAGATAATGTTACTATTTGCAATCGGAAGTATTGCAATGGTTTTTGCTGGACTTACTAGTGCTTATGTAGTAAGTGAGTCTCGACCTGATTGGTTAGAAGATTTTGTATTACCGCCAGCTTTTTTATACAGTACAATAGCAATTCTAATAAGTAGTGGGACATTTCACATGGCATATCGTGCCGTTTTGGATAATAAACAGTCAAAAGCGACAGTTTATTTACTTTCTACTTTGATATTAGGATTCTTATTTGTTTTTTTGCAGTTCGAAGGCTTTGCTGAAGTTATTTCAGAGGGGTATTTCTTCACTGGAAGTGAAAGTACAATTACCACATCATTTTTATATGTGATCGTAATTGTTCATATTGCACACCTGATTGGTGGGATGATAGCACTTATGGTTGTAATTTATAATCATTTTAAACAAAAATATAATGCACAGCAACACATTGGTATTGAGTTGTGTGGGTGGTTTTGGCATTTCTTAGGATTGCTTTGGCTTTATTTGTTTTTGTTTTTTACATTCTATAAGTAAAAAAAATAAACTAAATTTGAGAACTTTATAACTAACAACTTTTTATGGGAGCGACAGTTACTACAGCAGCTACTAAGGAAACAACATGGGGTGGAGGAAATGAGCCCTTTAAAGTAAGCTACGGTAAAATGATGATGTGGTATTTCATATTATCAGATTCATTAACATTTTGTGGATTCCTTGTAGGATACGGTTTTACAAGATACAAGTTCATGGATTCTTGGCCAATTGCGGATGAGGTATTTAATCACTTCCCGTTCTTACATGGGGTAGATGCACCAATGTACTATGTAGCATTAATGACATTTATCTTAATTTTCTCATCTGTAACTATGGTTTTGGCTGTAGATGCAGGGCATCAAATGAAACGTAATAAGGTAGCTACTTATATGTTTATGACAATTATCGGGGGATTAGTTTTCCTTGGGTCACAAGCATGGGAGTGGAAAAACTTTATTCAAGGAACGTATGGTGCTGTTGAGACAAGAGGAGGTGCTATCTTACAATTCGTTGGAGCGGATAACAAACAAATTGCATTGTCTGATTTTGCTATTATAGACAAGAATAGAGATGAAACGACCATGCAAAGAAACGACGGTTTATGGTTTATGAATGGACCAAAAGTACCGACGTATTCAATGGAAGAGATCACAAAAGGATTTTTAGCTAATCCTGATCTTAAGATTAGAACACAATTTACTATCGAAGATCAAGAAACTGGTCATAGAGAGAAAGAAGTGTTAACTAGAGAAGAGTCTATTAGCCGTCTTCAAGATGCAGTAATCGTAGTAGAAGGTGCTAACCTTATTCGCAACGAATATGGACACAGAACTTTCGGAGATTTCTTCTTCTTTATTACTGGGTTCCACGGATTCCACGTGTTCACTGGTATTTTAATTAACACTATTATCTTCTTTAACGTACTTATTGGTACTTATGACAGAAGAGGTAGTTATGAAATGGTTGAAAAAGGTGGATTATACTGGCACTTTGTTGACTTAGTATGGGTATTCGTATTTACCTTCTTCTATTTAGTTTAATCTTACAAAAATTTATTTGAAATGGCAGCAGAAGGACATAAATCAAACACGAAAAGAATCTGGAGTGTATTTATCATTTTATCTTTAATAACTCTTGTTGAAGTTGTTTTAGGGATTTACAAACCAGACATGTTACACAACGTACGTCTTTTCGGATTAAGTGTGTTAAATTATATCTTCATTATTTTAACAATTTGGAAAGCGTACTATATCATGTGGGCGTTCATGCACTTAGAAGGTGAAACTAAAGCATTTAGATGGTCAGTAGCGGGAGTTCTTTCTTTCCTATGTACTTATTTGATTACATTAGTTTTAATTGAAGGAGATTACGTATTTGAGATTTACCAACAGTCTCAAATCAGATGGATATTTTAATAACTAATTATAGTTTTAAAGGCGGTTTATTGACCGCCTTTTTTTATTTTTGTACCTGAGTGATTTAACAAAATATAAAATGAAGAAGTATCTTATTTTAGCTTTGCTTTTTATTATGCCTATATGTGCATATCTTTTTTTTGCTACTGGCGTAAACCAATTTCAAAGGCTACCCATTATTAGTGAAAACGTAAACGAGTTACCTAAGGGTAAAACTCTATTGGGTAATGAACCTAAATTAGAAGGTAAGATTACTATTCTTGGTTTTCCTGGTGCTAATCTTTTAGCTGATAAAGGGGATGCTTTTAATTTAAATCAAAAGATTTATAAACGCTATATGGATTTTGAGGATTTTCAATTGATTATGATTCTTCCAATCGGTAGTGAAAAGCAAGCCCAAGGTGTAGTGGATGAATTATCTGCTATTTCAGATATGTCTAATTGGAACTACTTGTTTTTAGAACCACAGCAAATCACTGAATTTTATAACTCTTTAGGACTTGTTGGTAAGTTAGATGATGAATTGGCAAGTACCAATATTTACATTATAGATAAAGATTTGAATGTTCGTGGAAGAAATGGAAAAAACAAAAAAGGAGACTTCGAATATAAAGAAGGATATTCTACCATCTCTGCAGCAGAACTACACAACGATATGATGGATGATGTTAAAGTTGTTTTAGCAGAATATCGTCTAGCATTAAAGCAATATAAACGTATTAATAAACAAGATTAAATATGAAAGATAAATCCTATATCTGGATATCCTTAGTTGTTTTGGTTTTTGGAATTTGGGCTGTACCAAAGATTGTAGATCGTTTTTCTTCTCCAAGTTTACATGTAATGGGTAAAGCTCCAGCATTTGAACTTACCAATCAACACAATAAAATTATTACCCAAGATAATTATAAGGGAAAAGTACATGTAGTAGAATTCTTTTTTGCTAACTGTCCGACAATTTGTCCTATTATGAATCAAAATATGTTGAAACTTCAAAATGACTTTTATGGAAATATGAAGTTTGGTATTGCTTCTATTACTATTGATCCAACTAATGATACTGTTGAGGCTTTAAATCAACATGCTAATGATTTAGGGGTTAAAAATCCATACTGGTACATGTTAACTGGGGATTCAAAGTATATTTATGACTTAGCTGCACAGTTTAATTTATATACAGGTGTTAATCCAGAGGCTCCAGGAGGTTTTGAACATTCTGGGTTATTTGCCCTAATTGACCAAGATGGAAATATTCGTTGCCGTGAAGATGAATTTGGTAATCCAATTTTATACTATGACGGAACAACTGACGAAGGTTACCAAATGATCAAAGAAGATATTAAATTACTATTAGGAAATTAGTCATGCAAAACGAAAAAGATTTAGAGAAGAAATATACAAAGTGGATCTGGATTTTATCTATTACTATTCCTGTAGTAGTAGCTATTTTATTTGGAGTAAATTTGCAAAAGTTGGGGTATGATGTAAAACCGTTGACGTTTTTACCTCCTATTTATGCAACAATAAATGGAATTACTGCACTTTTACTTGTACTAGCAGTTAGAGCAGTTAAGAAAGGTAATGTAGTTTTACACGAGAGATTAATCAAAGTGTGTATAGGATGTTCCATAGCCTTTTTAGCTATGTATGTTGCCTACCATATGACTTCAATTGAGACCAGTTATGGCGGGGAAGGATTTATCCGTTACGTTTATTTCTTTATTTTAATTACTCATATTTTATTATCCATTATCATTATCCCTTTTGTATTAGTTACTTTCGTTAGAGGGATTGCAGGTTCTTATCAAAGACATAAGAAATTAGCGAGAATCACTTATCCTATGTGGCTTTATGTTGCTGTTACTGGTGTGATTGTATACTGGATGATTTCTCCTTATTATATTCACTAATTTTTTTTAAGACCATGAGAAAGAAGTTTAGTTGGCTACTTGTTTTCACTCTGCTATCAAGCTTTTCTACCTATGCCCAATGTGCAATGTGTAGAGCAGCATTAGAAACCGAAGAAGGGGGAGTTAAAGCCGAAGCAGTAAATGATGGAATTGTTTATTTGATGATTTTTCCTTATCTGCTTGTAGGTATTGCTTTCTTTTTAACGTATAGAGTTTATAAAAGTAAGACCACTCAAAATAAATAAAATTAAAACCGCTTTTATAGCGGTTTTTTTTATTATTTTAACCTAAGTGTAACATTTGTTGTGTTAGTGCGTCTTATTATAAAATACAATAGGGATGAGAAAAGTTAATATTTGGATTTTTTTAGCATTGTTTGGTAATTTGGGCTTGTATAGTAGTATGGCGCAAGATTCTAAATTATGGACTTTAGAACAATGTATAGAACACGCAGTACAGAACAATATACAAGTTAAGCAAGTACTTATTGAACAGGAGATTGCTGGAATTTATAATCAGAATGCCAAGTTAGATTTCTTACCTACTCTAAGTGCCAGCTCTCAGCACTCTTGGACTTTGTCTGATGTATTAAATACCCAAAGTAATACCTTTGAGAGTCAAACTTTACAAGGAACCAGTATAGCCGGAGCTTTAAGTGTGGATTTATATAAAGGGATGGAGAAGCAGCATCGTATGGTAAAGACTAGATTAGATCTATTAGCTGCAAGTTATTCCTCGCAGAAAATGAAGGAGGACATTTCTTTAAATGTTATTAATGCTTACTTACAGGTTATTTTTAATAAAGAATTGGTTTCTACTAATGAAAAGCAGTTAGCCTATGATCAAAGTCAAGGAGAAAGAACACAATTATTAGTAGATGCTGGATCTGTACCTGCAGGAGATTTATTAGAAGCTAAAGCGACCATAGCCACCAGTAACCAACGTTTGATTTTATCGCAGAATCAATTAGTAATGGCTCGACTTAATTTGGCCCAATTATTACAAATACAAGCCTATGAGTCTTTTGATGTGGCAGCGGATGATTATCCAGTTAGTATTAGTGAGGCTTTAAGTTATACTCCAGATCAAGTAACCCAGCGTGCTTTTGAGTCTTTGACAGATATAAAAACAGCCCAAGTGCGTGCAGAGATTGCGCAAAAGAATGTAGATATTTCCAAAAGTGCCTTACTGCCAACCTTAAGAGGGTTTTATAATTTAACAAGTTCCATGAATTATGGAAGTAGAGTAGTTGGGCAGAGTACAGAAGCCATTGAAACTAGTATAGGTTATGTAGAAGGAACCAATCAAAGGGTTTTAACTCAAAGCTATATGCCTGTATATGGTGCGGAGGATCCTTTTTTTAGACAATTTAAAGATAATCTAAACTCTAACTTTGGTCTTTCTTTATCCATTCCTATATTCAATGGAAACAAGGCTAGAAACAATGTCAAAATTAATCGTTTGATTTTGGAACAAGTAGAAAACGAGAAAGAACAAGCTATTCTTAAGTTAGAACAATTAGTTTTTAAAGCTTATACCGATACGCAAAGTTCTTTGAAGAGTTTTGAAGCTAGTCAGATTACTTTAGAAAGTAGAGAAAAGAGTTTTGAATATGCCCAAGAGAGATATCAAGTTGGATTAATTAATATTTTCGAATTAAATCAAAATCAAATTTTACTAGTAAATGCCCAAAGTGAGGTATTAAAGGCAAAATATGATTATATTTTTAAGACAAAGATATTAGAGTATTATTTTGGAATTCCCCTTTTTTAAAAGTTAGTTTTATGAAAAAAAAATATATTTATTTAGGCCTTGTAGTAGTAGTTATCTTAGGTCTTGTCTTTAGTGGTTTATTTGATAAGAAACCAGTAATAACCAATGTTGAGGTTAGTGAGCTTGGTAAACGTGAAATTATTCAAGTAGTTTCTGGTACAGGAAAGATTCAACCTGAAATTGAAATAAAAATTTCTTCCGAAGTATCAGGAGAAATCATAAATTTGCCTGTTAAAGAAGGTCAAGTTGTAAATAAAGGAGACTTATTGGTAATTATAAATCCAGATTTATATGACTCCCAAGTGGATAGGAATAAGGCTCTTTTAGCTACTAGCATTGCCAATTTAGCTATGGCGGAAGCTCAGTTAGTAGAAACTAAGTCCAACTATAATAGAAATAGTACTTTATTTGAAAAAGGGGTAATTTCTGGAGCAGAATGGGATAAGGTGATCTCTAGTTTTGAAGCAGCGAAGGCAAGTCATAATTCTGCTTTTTATAATGTAGAAAGTGCAAAAGCTGCCTTGACTGAAGCTCAAAGAAATTTACTGCGTACCACTATCTATGCTCCTACCTACGGAACTATTTCTCGTATAGATGTAGAGCTGGGAGAAAGAGTTCTTGGAACCCAACAAATGGCTGGTACAGAATTATTGCGTATTGCCAACTTGTCTAAAATGGAAGTAGAGGTAAACGTGAATGAAAATGATATCGTAAAGATTAAAGAGGGAAACGATGTTATTATAAATGTAGATGCCTATTTAAAGAAGGAGTTTAAAGGTAAAGTTAGTAGCATTTCTAATTCTGCTTCCAATGAAAACCTTTCTGCCGATCAGGTTACTACTTTTAAAGTAAAAATAAAAATTTTGGAAGATTCTTATCAGGATTTAATTGATACAGAAGTTGAGAATTACTCTCCATTTCGACCTGGGATGACCGCGGCTGTAGATATTATTACAGAAGTTAAGCCCGATGTGTTTTATGTTCCAATTTCTGCTGTGGCAGTAAAAAGACCAAGTGACACTATTGCTAATAAAGAGGAGAATTTTGATATAGATAAAGAATTAGCTCGAGAAGCAGTTTTCGTGGATGAAGGTGGAATAGCTAAAATTAAATTTATCAAAACGGGAATACAAGATGATCGTTACATTGAAGTAAAAGAAGGATTAAATAAAGAGGATAAAATTATCACTGGTCCATATACTGTTGTTAGTAGATCTTTAAAACATGGCGATCAAATCAGTAGTACAATAAAGAAAAAAGAAGAATAGTAAAATATAGAATGGTTACAATATTAAATATAGAAACATCAACTAAAAATTGCTCTGTTTCTCTATCCCAAAATGGGGTCTTAGTTCAAATTAAGGAAATTGCAGAGGAGAATTTTTCTCATGCAGAAAAACTACATGTGTTTATAGAAGAACTCTTGCAAAGCAACCAAATGAACTTCAAGGATCTAAGCGCGGTTGCTGTAAGTCAGGGTCCAGGATCTTATACGGGATTGCGCATTGGGGTATCTAGTGTAAAGGGATTATGTTATGCTTTGTCCATTCCAATGATTGCATTAGATACTTTAGAAATTCTTGCCAGACAAGTAGATTCTCCAAATGCTTGGATAGTAAGTATGATTGATGCCAGGAGAATGGAAGTATTCTCCGCTATTTTTGATTCTAATTATGCTACCCTTCGTGAAATCCAAGCCAATGTTATAGAACCTGGTAGTTTTGATGAACTGCCTAGCGATAGTCTTGTTTACTTTTTAGGAGATGGCGCCTCAAAGTGTAAAGAAATACTTGAAAAGGAAAATACTATATTCTTAGAAGAGAACTTATATCCTTCAGCAAAAGAAATGGTAGAGATGAGTTACCAAAAATATCTGAAGAAAGATTTTGTAGATACGGCTTATTTTGAGCCATTTTATTTAAAAGACTTTGTGATGTTGACAAAAAAAAATAAGTGATGCTACATAGCATCACTTATTTTTTTTGCAGCTCCTAAAACAAGAGAGCTAGCGGAATTGTAATTATCATTTTCTACCCAATACTGTACTGTGTAGGTTATTTTAGTATCTAGTAATTCAGTAATTAATATTTTAGGCTTTGGCTGATTTAATATAAGATCGATTTCTTGTAGACTTTCCACTAGTTCAGAAATGAATTTATTGGTGTCCTTAGTCAAAGAGGTTTGAAAGTTTATTTGGGCTCTTCTTAGATTGTTTTGACTTATATTTTTAATCTTTCCATTGGATAATATACCATTGGGTATATAGATGGTGTTGTTTTGGTAATTTACAATTTGCGTGGAAAAAATATGAATTGCTATAACTTTTCCACTTTCTTGTTGGGCTTCAATAACATCTCCAATGCGAAATGGTTTAAACAAGACAATTAATACTCCTCCTGCAAAATTACTTAAAGAGCCTTGGAGCGATAAACCGATAGCTAAACTCATCGCCCCAACAATGGCTACGAAAGAGCTAGTTTGAATTCCTATTTTTGAGGCTATAATTACAAAAAGTAATACGCGTAATCCCCAAATTAAAGCATCTATTAAAAAGCTAGCAAAGGTTGGTTCGATTTTCTTTTCCAAAAAGATTTTTTTTGCAAATCTCTTTAAGATTTTAATAACCCAGCTACCAATGGCTAGTATAATAATGGCGTTGAATATTTCTGGTATAAATTTGAGTATTTTTACAAAGTAGCCATTTAGTATATTATCAAACATGGATGTAATTTTTTTATAGTGTATGTTGTTTTAGAAAGCCTACATTGTCACTAGTAGGTAAGCAGGTATTAGCAGTACAAAAATAGACTGTTAACTTCTGGTTAGTTCTAGGTTTATTCAAATAGGGGATAGAACAATCTTGTACTACAGGAAAAACTAATGTAGTGGTAAGGATTTGTTTTCTAAGTTCTAAAGATAACTTTAGAGCATCTTCTCCTACTAAAACAAGTTCATTTGGGTTGTTTTTATATAGATCTAACAATAACCAATTGGAAAAGGCAGAAGGATAATCTACCTGGGTAAGGATTACCTCTAGCATATTATCGGCTATTTTACTATAATGTGAATTTTGGAATAAGATACCAAGTTGGTATAAGTTATGTCCCATAGTGGAGTTACAGCTCACAATTACATTGTCTTCCGTTTCTATACTATTTAAGATTTCTTCCTGTTTATTTTGGCTATAGAAGAAAAATCCAGATGTAGTATCCCAGAAATGATCTAAAGAATAGTCCGTTGCATGCTTGGCAATTTCTAAGTACTGACTTTGGCCTGTGTGCTTGTAAAGGTAGATACTAGCTTGAATAAAAAAGGCATAATCATCCATAAATGCTAAGGGGCCTTTTTGCGAATTAGTATAGCTTCTATAAAGACCTTTTTCGCTACAGTGCATTTTATTGTAAATAAAGTCAAATACAGCAACGGCTTTGTCAAGATATTGTTTTTGGTTTAAGGCTGTATATGCATCTAATAAACCTACAATATATAATGCATTCCAACTTGCAAGACTTTTATTATCTAAAAAAGGTTTAGCCCTTTTGCTTCTATGGGTAAGAAGCAATTCTTCCATTGCTGCCTTTTTTTGTTCTAAGTCCTCTAGAGAAATGGAATATTGCTTAGCAATATCACCTAAAGGTTGGTTTTGAATAAGTACATAGTTGTCCTCTTCCCAATATCCATATTCATTTATATTGAAAATAGTGGAGAATAAATTAAAATCGTCTTTTAAAATATCTTTTAACTCTTGTTTGGACCAAACATAATATGCTCCTTCTTGTAGCTGTTTGGATGAATTCAGGCTATCTGCATCTAAGGCGCTATAATATCCTCCTTGTGAATTAGAAAAGGTATTACTTACAAATTTTATGGTTTTTTCAATGACTTGTTTATATAAAGGGTCTTGTGTTCTTTTATAAGCATCTGCATAAAGGCTTAAAAGTTGTGCATTGTCATATAGCATTTTCTCAAAATGAGGAATATGCCACTTATGATCTACAGAATATCTACAGAAACCTCCTTCTATTGGGTCAAAAATCCCACCCCAAGCCATAGATCTTAAACTCAAATCAACATAAGATAGCAAAGTAGTATTATTGTTCCTTACAGCATTTTTTTGTAAATACAGTAGATTATTAGGCATCATAAATTTTGGTGCGATAGCATATCCACCAAATTCCCAATCAAAACTTTTGGCCCATTTATCCATTAGTAAATCTAAATTAAAACGGGTTTTAGGATCTAAAAATGGACCGCTACTTATAGCAGATATACCTTGTTGTAATTTCTGAGCAAATTCCTCCACTTTTTCGGGGTCCTTGGCATAAAGTTCTTGTAGTTGGTTTAAATAATCCATCCACTGTTGCCTTGGAAAATAGGTTCCACCCCAAATAGGGTGTCCGTTAGGTAGGCAAACTACATTTAAGGGCCAACCAGCTTTTTTAGTCATGATTTGTACTGCCTTAATATAATAGTTGTCTACTTGAGGAAGCTCCTCTCTATCTACTTTTATATTAATAAAGTGATTGTTCATTAATTGAGCAACCTGGGGGTTTTCAAAACTTTCGTGTTCCATTACATGGCACCAATGACAAGTGGAATACCCAATACTAACTAGTATTAATTTGTTTTCACTTACTGCCCTTTCAAGGGTTTTTTCATTCCAAGGCTTCCAATGTACTGGATTGGAGGCATGTTGAAGTAAATAGGGGCTTGTTTGCAGATGTAATTCGTTCATAAAATGGAAATGATTTTTAAAGCTTAAAGATACGGAGGTTTTTTCACAGATAAAGTACCTTGAAAGCATAACACTAACTTAACATTAGGCAATTGGTTTTTTTAGACCTTTGCAGCTCACTGAAATTAAATAATTTAATTAGAAAATGGAGCAAATTTTTATTGTTATGTTAATTGCCCTTGCACTTTTAGCCGTCGTGGATATCATGGTTGGGGTAAGTAACGATGCTGTAAACTTTTTAAACTCTGCTATTGGATCTAAAGCTGTACCATTTAAAGCAATTATGGTTGTAGCATCCTTAGGTATTTTAGTAGGATCAATATTCTCTGAAGGAATGATGGAAATCGCCCGAAGTGGAATTTTTGTACCAAGTATGTTTACTTTTGACGATGTTATGGTCATCTTTTTAGCCGTAATGATCACCGATGTCTTACTATTGGATGTGTTTAATACCTTAGGTTTACCCACTTCCACCACAGTTTCTATTGTTTTTGAGCTATTAGGAGCTGCTGTGTGTATGGCAATCATCAAAATTGTTAATACAGATCAAAGTTTTGATATTCTTCCTAGTTTTATCAATACCGATAAAGCGACAGAGATTGTTTCGGGAATTTTGCTTTCTGTGTTACTAGCCTTTACTTTAGGTGCTTTTGTTCAATACATTTCTCGTTTAGTATTCACTTTTAATATCGATAAGAAATTACAAAGTGTTGGAGGAATCTTTGGAGGAGTTGCCATTACTGCTATTAGTTTCTTCATCCTTATTAAAGGATTAAAAGGGGCTAGCTTTTTAAGTAAGGAGACTAGTGTTTGGATTGGAGAAAACCAAATGCTATTAGTTGGAATAAACTTTGTTTTCTGGACAATTTTATCTCAAATCTTAGTAAGCTTTTTTAAAGTTAATATTCTAAGGGTTATTATTGTGGTTGGTACTTTTGCTTTAGCTCTTGCTTTTGCTGGAAACGACCTTGTAAACTTTATTGGGGTTCCAATTGCAGCTTTCCAATCTTTCGAGTTCTTTACTGCATCGGGTATGCCTTCAGATTCCTTTATGATGGGGCAGTTAGCTGAATCCAATGTAGTGGCACCATTTTACTTTTTAGTTATCGCTGGGGTTATTATGGTATATACGTTATGGACTTCTAAAAAAGCACATAATGTTGTAGAAACAGAAATGAACCTTTCTCGTCAAGATGCAGGAAGTTCAGATGAGCGTTTCTCTCCAAACGTGTTTTCTAAAGCAGTAGTTCGTTCTATGGTAGTTTTAGGAATGGGAATGAACTATATTTTACCTAAAAACTTACAAATTACTTTAGATAAGCGTTTTGAAAAACCAGAAAAATCTACTGTAAAATTAAGTAGAGAAAATGAGCCTGCTTTTGATATGGTAAGAGCGAGTGTGAATTTAATGGTAGCTAGTATTTTAATTAGTATTGGTACTTCTTTAAAATTACCATTATCTACCACTTATGTTACCTTTATGGTGGCAATGGGTAGTTCATTTGCGGATAGAGCTTGGGATAGAGACTCTGCTGTATACCGTGTGGCTGGAGTAATCAATGTAATTGGTGGATGGTTTGTAACAGCTATTGTAGCTTTTGTTGCAGCATTTATCGTTTCTTATATTCTTCGTATAGGGGAGATTTACGCTTTAGTTGCTATGTTAATTCTTGTTGCTATTTTACTGTATAGAAGTAAAAAAGCACATGAGAAGAAAGAGAAAGCTAAAAAGGAAATTGAGATGCAATTAGATAAAGTGGATATCGATAGCATTCAAGGAGTAATTTCCGAGACTTCTTCTCAGATTGCAAAAACCATAGCTAAGGTTAATGAACAATACACTATTGTCATTGATGCAATTGCCCTACAGGATTTGAATAAGCTAAAACGCAGCCGTAAGAAACTTAAAAAGTTAGAGAAGGAAGTAGATAGTTTAAGAGGGAATGTATATTTCTTTATTAAAAACTTAGATGATACTTCGGTTGAGGCAAGTAAATTCTATGTCTTAACTTTAGGTTACTTACAAGATATGATTAAAGCAATTAGCTTCATATCTCAAAACAGCTATAATCACGTAGATAATAACCATAAGAAACTTAAGTTCAATCAAATAAGAGACCTTAAGTTAGTAGACAAAAAGCTACAAGAATTATTTGATAAAATACATGAGTTATTCTCTCAAGAGAAGTTTACTCAAATTGATACTATTCTTCAGGATAAAGAAGATTTAACTACAACAGTAGATAAGTTAATCCAAAAGCAGATTGTTCGCATACGCACAACAGAAACAAGTGCTAAAAATAGTAAGTTATATTTCTCTATTTTATTTGAGTCGGATGATTTAATAAAGTCAACTATCGCTTTATTAGAATTATTTAGAGATTTTGATATAGAATCTAAAGGCAAGTCTTTTAAAAGAATGAGCTAAGGATATTTAATCTATAAAAAAGGGATTGCTATAAACTAGCAATCCCTTTTTTTTGGTGTGCCCAGCATGGGTAGTAACTCTAGGGTGTAAGTCCCGAACACGCCTTTACAACGGGAAGTGTTAGCCAAATGCAAGGGTGTCCATCGCAAGGTGGAATCTGAAGGAAGCGCTAGGCAAACCCTTGACCTGACGAACAGAAACTATATCAGGCTCAATAATATCGGATAAGGTTGCTAAACAAACTGAAGTCCAAAGTTGTACGGAGATATTTAGGGTAAATATAGCAGGTATATGAGGGGAAAGTTACTGTTCTTACCTGGGGAGGTCTTACAGACATAGGAAAGTTTTTTTTTACAGAACTATGGATAACAATTGCTGTAAGAAGTCAGCAGAAGTCATAGTAGGTATGGATACAAGCTTGGCAATACCAAGAAGTCTTACGAAATACTGAAGGACTGAACTTAATTTAAATGAGTAGTAAATGAATGTTACCTAATGAAGG
>NZ_JBTXLS010000004.1:0-102037 GCF_054871665.1 Myroides sp. LJL115
GATACATCTTTGATGGCTAGATAGACTAGTTTTAATAGGGATTCTTCTGTTGTAAAAGCCCCTTTTGTTTTGGTTACTTTTCTCACCTGTCTATGCATCGCTTCAATGGCATTAGTTGTATAGATGGCTTTTCTAATATGAGGATCAAAATCAAAATAAGTAGATAAATGTTCCCAGTTATCTAACCAACCTTTAGCAGCCAAAGGATACTTTGCTGCCCATTTTTCTTCAAATTCTAAAAGGTTATTATAACCTTGTTCTTCATTTATAGCTGTATAAATAGGTTTAAGATCTGCTGCAACTGCCTTCTTATCTTTATGCGGTACAAATCGTAAACTAGTTCTTATTTGATGTACAATACACAGCTGTACTTGTGTTCTTGGAAACACAGCTTGAATGGCTTCAGGAAAGCCTTTTAAGCCATCTACGCAGGCTACAATAATATCTTGAACTCCACGACTTTTTAACTCAGTTAAAACATGTAGCCAGAACTTAGCACCTTCTGTTTCTGCTAGATAAACACCAAGTAACTCTTTTTTCCCTTCTTGATTAATACCTAATATATTATAGGCTGCAGTAGGGGTAACACTCCCTGCTTTTTTTACTTTGTAGAACATACAATCTAGAAATACAAAGGGATAAATAGACTCTAAAGGGCATTCTCTCCAACCCTTCATTGCAGGTAAAACTTTGTCAGTAATACGAGAGATTTCCGTTGCAGAGATCTCCATTGCGTACATTTCCATAATGTAATTGGCAATGTCGCGTGTACCACTTCCTTTAGCGTATAATGTGATTACATTTTCCTCTAACTGATCAGTAATAATAAGCTGACGCTTGGGTAGTATTTGAGGTTCAAAAGTTCCATTACGATCTCTACTTGTTTCTAATTCTATAGGACCAGATTGCATACTTCTTACCGTTTTGGTTGTTTTACCATTACGGCGATTAGCTACGCCTTTTTCCTTCTCTTCCTCTAAATGGTTCGGTTCTCTAGTTCACCTTCTAACATAGCTTCTAGAAAGTACTTTAAAAGGGGGAAAGACACCATCTGGCCATTCATTTTCTTTCCTTGATAAATATCGGCCATAGCCTGTTCTTTGAAACTTTCGAAATCGAATCCGATCTTTTTGTTGTTTGTGTTCATAAGACTAATTTACATTTTTATATGATATAATTAATTTTGTGACACAGTTGGCGGTACACTTTCGAAATAACAAAGTAGTTGACTTTAAACCATAAAAAAACCATTTAAAATACTTAAATGGCTTTATAGTATAAGTTAAAAACTTTTATATTTTATTAATTTCATCCACAGATAAACCTGTTGCTTCTACAATGTCCTCGATAGAAAGTCCCATTTTTTTTAATTTAATAGCTACCATACGCTTCCCAAGTTCTTGTCCTTCTTCTCGTCCTTCTTCTCGCCCTTCTTCTCGCCCTTTAATTAGTGCGCTCTGCTCTCGCTCGCGTGCTTTTCTTTCGTTGGTTAAACGAATATTTGCTTCATCGCGTTTGCGTTTTAAACTTGCTTCATACGAAATCATATCATCCTTATTTAAATTAGCAACTTTTCCTATATCAAATATAAGACCAAATACTCTGATATCCAAACAAGCGGGTATCTTATCGAACTTGCTTAAATTTTTTAGTGTATACATCCATTGATCCATATAACTGTTTATCTGGGACTCTTCTTTTCTGAAATTTGGTAGAACTAAATACTTAAATCCTAGTTTTTCGTAAAAGACATCTTTAGTTTGCTTTTCTATTAGAGCTACATCATAATAATATTTATCCGAGGGTAAACTTTCTAAATCAAATTCAAGTATACCAATAAAATAAACCTCGGGCAACTCATAAGAATCACCTTTTTTCCCACGTTTACCTAATCTATTAATCAAACGAGAGGTATAAAAGATAGTCCGATCCTTAAAAAAATCCTGACTTATTTGCTGCATCTCTATGATAAAATGCTCACCATTTTCTGCTGTGCAATATAAATCAAATACTACTTTGCGATCTAATTCTAAATCTCCATCTAGTTCTACAGATTGATAATGCAAATCTTTTATTACTTTTTCACCTTCAAATAAACTGTTTAAAAAATTTATTAAATTCAACTTATACTCCTCTCTTCCGAAATAATATTTGAATCCCCAGTCGGTATTAAAACTGACATACTTACCTAAATTATTTTTTGCCTTACTCATACCTATAATAGTTAAAACTATAAAAATAAGCACATTACACCCATTATTGAAATATATTTGGATATAAATTATAGCAAAATATTCAGCCGAGTACTTAGATACTAAATACCAATTTCAAACTTGTAAAGAGTGTTGATTACTTGAATCAAGAGAACTTACTGTGCACAATAGACATACCTATGAAGTAGCAGGCTGAAAAAATATTCAGCCGACCTCTCACCTAATCAGGTATAGGGATGGATACCATGAAAGTTCTTAATTTAGAATTTACCTCTAATTGCACTTTTATGAAGTTGTTTAAAGCTATACTAACTTAAGTCTGCGCTGCTTTATACTTTTTAGGCTGTGTCCTATAATCACTTAAGATAACACCCATCTTTTTATATTGCAAAACCTATTTAAGATTGTTACAGTTCTTTTTTTTAAAGATTAACTATACCAAATAAAACTCTTTAGAAAATGTTCCTAATACATTTGTAATTCTCCTCCCTTTTTAAGTGGCTTAATGTAAGACTACACTTGATTAATTTGCAGTATAATATAATGGACCATCTGGGCCTAATGGCAGTCCTAGTAAAATCCAAATAACTAATAGAATAGACCATCCAACTAAAAATACCATCGAATATGGTAACATCGTAGATACAATAGTTCCAATACCTGCACTCTTATTATAACGTTGCATAAAGGCAACAATCAAAGCAAAATAACTCATCATTGGAGAAATAATATTAGTAACACTATCCCCTATTCTATAGGCTACTTGTACAAGCTCTGGGGAATACCCCAATAACATAAACATTGGAATAAATACCGGAGCCATAATAGCCCATTTTGCAGAAGCACTTCCCATAACTAAGTTAATAAGGGCAGATACAAGTACAAACATCAACATTAAAGGGATAGGACCTAATCCTGATTTTTGAAGTGTTCCAGCTCCTTCGATAGCGAAGATAAGACCAAGGTTAGTCCAGTTAAAATAAGCTACAAACTGAGCCGCAAAAAACACCAGTACAATATAAGAGCCAAGAGTCTCCATACTCTTAGACATTCCCTTCATCACATCTGCATCACTCTTTATGCTTTTGGCGCCAATACCATAGGCAATACCTCCAATGGCAGCACCAATAAATAATAAAGAAACGATACTAGACATAAAAGGAGATTTTAAAATACCTCCATCACTCCCTCTTAAATACCCGTGCTCTGGGATTAACCCCCCTAGAATAAATCCAGTGAAAATCAAGGCTGCTATACCCGCGTATAATAACCCTCTTTTTTCTAGACTAGTTAAAGGTTCAATAGGCATAGCTTTTTCATCTCCTGTATATTTTCCTAATCTTGGCACTACTATTTTCTCGGTTACCCAAGTTCCTAAACCAGCAATAACAAAAGTAGAAACAAATAAAAAGTAATAGTTAGCTGCTGGATTCACTATGTAAGTAGGATTGATAATTCTGGCTGCTTCTTCCGATAAACCAGCCAATAATGGATCAATAGTTCCTAAGAGTAAATTGGCACTATATCCACCTGAAACTCCTGCAAAGGCGGCTGCTAAACCAGCAATAGGATTTCTTCCGGCAGCTAAAAATATAATAGCAGCTAAAGGAACAAGAAGTACATATCCTACCTCACTTGCTGTATTAGACAAAATTCCAGCAAATACAATCACAAAAGTAAGTAGTTTGGGAGGAGCTGCTAAAACAATGCGTTTTAATAAAGTACCAATTAAACCGGAGCCCTCAGCAATACCAATACCTAATAAAGAAACAAGCACAGTGCCTAAGGGCGCAAAGTTGGTAAAATTAGTAACCATCTGGGTTAAAATCTTATGAAGTCCCTCGGTACTAACTAAATTAAAGGCCTTAATTTCTTGTTGCGTCCCAGGGTGTATCACCGAGAGGTCAAAGAAACTTGCTATCCATGAAAGCAATATTACCAATAAAGCAAAACCAGCAAATAAGGTTGCTGGATGGGGTAGCATATTCCCCATTCTTTCAACACCAGATAAGAATCTATCTACTAAACTTTTTTTAGACGTACTATCCATTTAATTAATTTTATGTAAAATCGAAAGATAACAAAATTACATAAATAACAATAACCTTATTAAATCACCTATTAAAGTCACTTTATTACAATTATTACACAAATAATTAACAAAAAATCAAATACACATATATGCTTTAGTGGATAAAACCTACATATAAAATAAAACAGAAATAACACCCATAAGCCCTATTTCTGTCTCTTTATGCCAAGCGATCAATTTTTAACTCCTATTAAAAGGATTTGTATATAGCCCTCCCACCTGTTTATTCTAGCCTAAATACAAAAGATCCCCCTTGTAATAAAGTCAATAATAAGGAGCAACCTACAAGGCGACCTTGCTTCTTCAAACTCTATTTTAAAACACAAAAACCTTGTAGTTTTGTTGTAAAACTTGTTTTACAACTTGCATCTTTTGCTCTAAAGCAAAACAATTATTAACAGGACTTTTTTCTAAATACTGTAGTAAAGCCATAAGGGATAAGAAATTATTTTGCTCCATACCTTGTAATAAAAGAACCTGTTTAGAAAAATCCTCCATATCCTCTGAAAATAGAGCCAAGTTTAAATCCTTTAAAAATACCTGGGCAATAAATGCAGGTGTCTGATAATGGGTAATTTTTTTTACTCAAAGCCTGCAATAGTAATTCCATCTTTTTTATAGCATCTAATAATACATCCTTTCATTCCATAAGCCTTATTTTTCTTTAAAGAAGTCTTTATTATAAAAATCTGCGATTTTTTGCATGGTTTTATTAAAATGATCATCCACTTGTGTTGCCTCTTTTTGAGACAAAGAAAAAGGTAGCATATGAGAATATTTAAAAGGATAATCTAGTATATCTACTTTAATACCAATATCTCTAAAAGGTCCTTGAAGCATATTTAAAGCCTCTACCGGCGGGGCTACCTCATCTTTTAATAGATTAATACTATAAATTTGATCTTCCATTTGTCTTAGCCTATCTTCTCTTAGCTCTTGAAAATGATTATACCTTAGCATGGCTTTAAACCAACTTTCCACAGGATGAGACACATCACACTGGTAATGGGCTAGTCTTTCATTAGAAGCAAAATTGGTTGTCAATAACTCGGCAAATACTTTTTGCATTGCTATAGTGGCTTTGGCATCCATAATATACTTGGATACAGGAAACATCCTATCTATGGTCATTCCTCCACAAAAACAAACTAACTTAGAGTTAGTTAAGATTTCTTTAGGATTAGCTAACTTTAAAATAATTGCCAAAAAGGATCCAATGGAATAACCGAATAAATCAATGCTAGCTGTTTTATCCAGGACTTGAAATTTTCCTTGTCTTAAGGCTTCTATCCACTGCAGAAAATCGTAAAAAGTTTGTAAACCAGACCAAAAAAGTCGGCTTGGATCTTCTTGCATTCGCGTAGAAATAGCTGCATTAACATAACTAGTATCCGCATTTTTGGTTACATCTGTTGCTCTTTGATTGGCAACTTCGAACATTAATTTTCGATCTGACCAGTGCAAAGGTGCTCTTTCCATATGAAAACTAATAGGGAAAAACACTACTGCCTTACCTGTTTTTTTAACCAGTTCATATCCCCAAGGTAGATACTTATCCCATCTCTTTTCGTTTAAGCCGTGAAAAAGCACAATAACCTGTGTACTTGGCAAAGGGGATAAGTCCCTCATTACACAAATTGGGAAATCTAGATTTTCTTTGACACTAAAATCTGGCGCATTTAAAGAGTGTTCGGTAGAGAAATCTTTATCCTTTTGCTTAACTTTACTAGTAAAATTCTTTTGATGGGAGGTGCAAAATAACTCTGGTCCTCCTAAAAGTATGCCACTAGCCGATAAGGAGGTAAAATCATACCGCTGAATTTGAATCCCTAAAGAACTACTTACACTTGGGTTAGAAGTAGAATTATACAATTCTTTTAGATGCTGGTATAACTCAAAATAATGCATAACAAATAGAATTAAAAATAAAAAAAGATGATAAGCGCTTTATTATAAAAACCCTTATCACCTTTTTTATTGTGTAAATTATGTATTTATACCTAAAAAAAACAATAATTATAGTTTTTAAAAGGAATCCATTCCATAGCCTAACTTAGTTTTGAGCTGCTAACTTATAGTTTCCTAATAAAGAAGCACCCTCTAGACAGTATTCACGTAAAACACCGCGATCTCCTTCTAGTTCTGTATCAATTGTCAACATATCTTTTTCAAAAAAGAAATTAACCGCTACTCCTTGTAAGGTAGTCTGGTATTGTGTATCACTAACTTTCTTAGCAGTTGTTTGTAAAGAACAGCTTGTTTGGGTATTTTCAGGTGGTGAACTAACCACAATCTGCGCTGTTTGATTATTCTCTCCTTCTAAAACTACCGCTACTTGAACGTAGTTTTCTGGAGTGTTTTGTCCATGCCCATCATGTACAAGTACATAAATAGAAGTATTAGCCATAGTAGCGGCAGCCTCTTGCTGCTCCTGGGCTGGTGTTTCCTTTTTATCTGCACAGCTTACAAAAGCAAATGTTAAACACATTGCTAAGGCTGCCATACCTGAAATTTTCTTAATCATAGTTAAACGGT
The DNA here is from genome assembly GCF_054871665.1 of Myroides sp. LJL115. NCBI lineage: Bacteria > Pseudomonadati > Bacteroidota > Flavobacteriia > Flavobacteriales > Flavobacteriaceae > Myroides > Myroides sp. LJL115. The sequence continues at coordinate 6,841 of NZ_JBTXLS010000004.1, forward strand.
TTTTATTTACATAAATATAACTATATTTTATAATATTTAGAAAATTATTTCAATATTAAAAAACACAAAACGCCAATAACCTACTTACTTAGCAAATAAATTAACAATAAATCATAATTCCATAATGCTGCACTTTATCTTATTTACTCTTGAGATAAATCACTTTCTATCCCAAAACAAAAAACCCTCCTTTAAAACCAGGGTTTTAAAGGAGGGTTTTCATCTATGTTTAAAATAAGTTACTCTACCAGTAATTCTTAACGGTGATCCGCTCGATATTGCTCGATATCCTTTACCGTTTTAATTAATTCAGGACCAAGTAAACGATAAGAAGAACTTTCTATTAAGAAATTATCCTCGATTCGAATTCCTCCAAAAGAAACAAAATCATTTAAGCGATCGTAATTAATAAACTCACTGTATTTATTCTCCTTACTCCATCTAGAGATTAACTCCGGAATAAAATAAATACCAGGCTCAATAGTTACAACATGTCCTTTTTCAAGTTCTTTCCCTAAGCGAAGAGATTTTAATCCAAACTGTTGGGTTTCCTTTTTCAAAGTATCTGTGTATCCTACATATTGTTCACCTAAGTCTTCCATATCGTGTACATCTAGTCCCATCATATGACCTAGACCACATTGGAAAAACATAGTGTGTGCGTGATTATCTACTGCATCTTGAGCATTACCTTTCATAATACCCATATCTATTAATCCCTCACATAATACCTTACTTGCATGTAAGTGAATATCTTTAAAACTAGTTCCAGGTTTTAACATGGCTTTAGCCTGATTAAAGGATTCTAAAACGATATTGTATACCTGAGCTTGAACTGGTGAGAAAGTATCCGATACGGGAATAGTACGCGTTAAATCCGAAGCATACCCACTAGCAACTTCTGCTCCAGAGTCATTTAATAATAATTCTCCTGGTTTTAAAGTATTTTGTTGGTAGTGATTATGTAAGATCTCTCCATGAATAGTTACAATACTTGGGTAAGCTAACTCACAATTTCTAGAAGCAGCTAAATGAGTTATCGCACTAGAAATCTCATATTCTTTAACTCCTGGTCTAGTCATTCTCATGGCCAAAAGATGCATGTCCACAGAAACAGCCAAAGCTTTTTCTATTTGTTCGATTTCTTGAGGCTCTTTATATTGTCTTTGTTGTACAACTGCTTTAATAAAACTTACTGAAGCTTTTAAATCTTTTATTGGAGTGTGTAATAAATCACTTAATAAAATTTGATTATAGCTTTGGTATGCAGGCAGATAGTGTACCTCTCTATTGGTAGCTATAGCTTTAGAAAGGTAATCTTTTAATTGATTAAAAGGTAAAGTAGTATTTACCCCTGAAAGCAAACTCTTTTGTTCTAAAGTTTGTTGACGTCCCATCCAAACAATTAAATCCATGGACATTTCATCTCCAAATACAATGGTTTTATCTTGATCTAAGTCAATAATAGCTGCCAAATAAGGGGCTGATATACCAAAGTAGTACAAAAAGGTACTATCTTGTCTAAAACGGTAAGTGTTATCTCTGAAGTTAATAGGGTTTTCTATGTTCCCTAGAAAAAGTAAAATACCACCTTGTGGGAAATTCTTTTTTAATGCTTGTCTTCTATTTATATAGGTTTGTGTATCAAACATAATTATGGTGTGTTAGTTAGGCACAAGGTAATAACTTCTTTTTTATTAAAGAAGCATTCTTTTAGATTTTATACCCCTTACCTACTGACTTATACCAAAGTAAATAAGACCAAATGCAGTCTTTTTATTATTGTAAATCCGGCAATACCCCCTTTTAAAATTAAGACGTGATAAACAGCACTTTACTACACCAAGGTTCAAAATATAAATAGCGCAGTGCAAAGCTTAGAAAAAATATTGCTTTGCAAAGAACTCTTTTACCTTTGGATAAAACTCATGTCGCTTACTTACTTCCAGTAAAAAGGTAGAAAACTCTCCTTTAAAGTAATACTTTTCGCCTAAGTGCTTACTTAATTCACTTTCTAAAGCTCTAGCAAAAACTTTCTTTTGCTCGGTGGTAGCTTGTATATACAACTGCTGTACTAATATAAAACAGTGCTGTTTTAAAAAGCGATAATCCTCTACAAAAATACTACTTAAATAAAAAGCTATTTGCTGGGAGTAAACTTTAGAGTCTTTAATTTGATGCACACTTAAGGCATATTTCTCAATATAATTATCGCAAAATATCCCCAACCTTTTACTGTGGTGTACAATACTTTTATCAAAGTCATCTAAGGTATCTAAGAAGGCGCAAAATAATTCATAAGCCACAGGGGAATCGATATGAATAAACATAAAGGTATTAATAGGCTCAATGGCAATTTGCAAGAGATCGATGATCTTTTTAATTTTCATGGCCTCTAGGGTTTTTCGCTTACCTCTTACACTTAAAATAACCCCTTGGGTAATATCTATTACCTTTTCAGGGTCATAGGTTATGTCCTTTTTTGCAAAACTCAAAACAAACTGTTTTTCTAAAGCCTTATTTTTCTTAAACACCTCTAAAACCCATTCTTGAAGGGTATTCTTATCCATACTTTGGAGTAAATCCTGGGTCACAGAGTTTTTTTTCTTAGGGGTTTTCTTAAGGGGTTTAGAAGTAGATTTGGCAATTTTCCCTTGCACTTCTTGACTAGGTTGCTGGGCCACATTAATAGAGCTTAAGTGTTGTAAAACTGCTAAAACATGTATACAATGTGGCTTTTCAATAGGGCAATCACAACTCGAAGTTTGTAATTTTTCTCCTTGTAAAACAACTTGCACATCCCAAGATTCATCTTTATCATCTACAAAGCAGATATAATGTCCCTTTGAGGTTTGTTCTAACTCCCTTAAAGATAATTCTGCACATGCTTTAAGATCTCTTTTTAATGCTCTTCTTAAAATACTATTCATTACCTAGTTCCCTATTTAAGGTATACACCCTATTTATTTAAAAAGCAAAGCTACGAGCAAATAAGCCAAATAAAAAATATCCTTTTTTTTTTATTCCATACCCACCATAAACAAACAGAATCTCCGATGTTATTTAACCCATAAAATCATCCTACGTAGATTAAGCCATAAAATATATAACACTATTACTGTGTCTTGTCTTACTTTTTTAATTATTAGGTAATGCATTTAGAATATCTGCCAAAACGCCCCTGGATAACTCTATTTCATCCTCTAAATTTATTTGCTCACAATCTGAGCTATCATACCAACTATCTTCTTTAAATTTTGCTTTCATTATAGAGCGGAACTTTTGGTTAACCTGTTTAGATATTTGCTCAGCTTCAAAGTATAACTCCTGGGTTAATCCCTTAGATAATTTAGCTCTTAAGTAAAAGGAGGATAAATACAGTTTAGACCAATGATCTAATTCAAAAGAATGTTTACTTGTTATAAATTCTTCATAATATTGTATTGCTTGATCGAATTGCTCTAGAGCCACTAAACACCTAATCTTTAATCTATGTATGGGTAAATAATCTTGTATTTCCAAAGAAAGATTAGCATAAAACAAAGCTCTTTTATACCAGGTTAATTTACAACAAACCAATACAATATCTTCCCCACAAAATACCCATTGATCTAAAGAGCACCTCTGTAGACTTATAAAAACATCCTTATTAAAATATAAATTAAAATTATCCCAAGTACATTTGAAAAAGCTATAAAGTAACTTATAAGCTTTTGTGTGTTCTTCTTGATTTTCAAAGGTAAAATCCTCAAAATAGAAGAGTAATTTCCAAGAGTACTCTAGCATCTGAATTGGCTGATCTTCTCCGAAAGCAAAAGGCTTTATAGGTACATTTAACTCATAAGCGCAACGTATATAATAATAAGCAGCTTGTACGGTAAATTTATTTTTTAATGACATTGCAAAATTTTCACTAGCTAACTCATAATCCTTAGTATCATAATAATAATTCTTTGCCTTATAGTAATAGCCAAAAGCCTGGTCAGGATATTTTTCAATACAATAGTCAGTTGTTGAAAGGCTTTTATCATGGGGTACAGATAATAATATAGGTAATTCACTTTCAATATATAGAATAAGCTCCTCTAAGGCTATCTGAGTTGTATCCTTGAGTTGTTTAAAGGTATTGCTACTTTTTAAATCTACAATAGTAATATACCAAAAATCAACTTCTTTTACACTGAGCCTTAATATATTATCAGTAGCAAAGTACTTCAGCAAACACGACAATAGAGCTTCTATGTGCTTGCTTTCTAAAAAGATATATGCAAAATCCAGATAATGATCCTCTAGCTCAAAGACCAGCTTGTCAGCGTATTTTACAATTGAGCTGGAAATCTCACTTCTACTATAATTACTATAGTCCCTTAATAAAATTAACTTTTGGGCAATTAATTCGGAAACTTCCTTATCCCTCTTACTTCTATCAAATTGATATAAAGCACTATACATTTCCATATCTAAATCAATAGAAGCTAAAGCACCTTGTAATCCTTTACACTTATTGTATAATGTATCTGCTGATTCAACAAAATCACTATTTTCTTTCCATAAATCATTCTCGACTAAATTTTTAAACATGGGAAAAGAGTCCTTTAAAATCATTTCGTGTAAGTTCTTTGCGAATTCCTCTTTATCCACATCTATAAGCTGGAGAACTTCCTTTTTGGCCTGCTGGGAACTCAGAGCGTAAAAACTTAAATTACAACTTAAAAGTCTTTCTTTTGCTTTTTCATTAACAGGATCAAGCTCTAGTATTTTCATATAAATTGGAAGCCTTTTCTTTAGGCCAATTTCAATGATTCTCTCGCCCTGAAAACTACCTAATCTCTCTCTATCGAATAAGGTATAAGATTCAGCTAGAAGATGTAATCCTTCTATGCAGTTAGGCTGTAAATAAAGATACTGGTAGAGTTTAAAAAAATACTCTTGCCAATTTCCTTTAAACTGGATTTCACTTAATGATTGATTTTTCATAACTAATTCCTTTTAAAACAAATAACTTAACTCACTGTTTATAAAGTTACTACATTAAATAACACCATTTACATACAAATAACAAATAGCAAAGAAAAAGCCCTATACTCTGCGTATTTATTCAAATAAATTTTATTTATTTTTCATATATATCATTTTTCAATGCACATTACTACGTATTTTACAAAATAAAAACGACGTATTTAGCGAGATAATTCTACCTTTAGAGAAAATTCTTTGTTAATACGGATAAAATATTTGAGCTAACATTTTCTTAATAGCCTAATAATTAGTACATTTACCCTTAACCTAACTAAACCATATAACACCAAAAATTATGACACTTATACTTACCCGGGTATTTAATTATATCGTAGAGTGGATCCTTACTTTTTTTTAAGTAGATTGACTTTTTGACTTCAAAGTCTATTAAAGACTTCTTTATACTACAGAGCATTTGTATTAATTATATTTATAATTAATACAAATGCTTTTTTATTTTTTGAATCCATAAAAAAAAACTTACTTTAGCACGTAATTTGTAATTAATAGATAACAACACAATGAAACAAGTAACTTTAAACGACATTCACGTAGGTTTAGGAGCAAAAATGGTTCCATTTGCAGGTTTTAATATGCCTGTACAATATGAAGGGGTAAATGCAGAACACGAAACCGTTAGAAACGGTGTTGGAGTATTTGATGTTTCCCATATGGGTATTTTCAAAATTTCTGGTCCTCACGCTTTGGAGTTAATCCAAAAAGTTACTTCCAATGATGCATCTGTTTTAGTAGATGGAAAAGCACAATACTGCTACTTTCCAAATGAAAAAGGTGGAGTAATTGATGACATCATTACTTATAGAGTAAACCACCAAGAGTACTTAATGGTGGTTAATGCTTCAAATATCGATAAAGACTGGGAGTGGATTAACAAGCATAACCAAGTTGGAGCAGTAGTAGAGAACCTTTCAGATGACTATTCTATCTTAGCTATCCAAGGTCCTAAAGCAATTGAGGCTATGCAAAGCTTAACTAGCATCAACTTAAGCGATATTGCATTTTACAATTTTGTAATTGGGGAGTTCGCAGGAGTTCAAGATGTAGTTATATCTGCAACTGGATACACAGGTTCAGGAGGTTTTGAAATCTATGTAAAAAACCAAGATATTTTAAACATCTGGAATAAAGTATTTGAAGCTGGAGAATCTTTTGGAATCAAACCAATTGGATTAGCAGCTCGTGATACTTTACGTCTTGAAATGGGATACTGTTTATACGGTAACGAACTAGATGAAGAGAGATCTCCATTACAAGCTGGTTTAGGATGGGTGACAAAATTCACTAAAGACTTTATTGCTAGTGATATTTTAAAAGCTGAAAAAGAAGCAGGAATCCAAAATAAATTAATTGGATTTGAATTAGTAGGAAAAGGAATTCCAAGAACAGGTTACCCAATTGTAGATGCAGATGGAAACGAAGTAGGTATAGTTACCTCTGGTACAATGTCACCTTCTACAGGGAAAGCAATCGGAATGGGATATGTTCCAACAGCTTTAGCTGCAGTGGATACACCAATTTTTATCCGTATTCGTAAAAATGACGTAGAAGCTAAAGTGGTTAAAACACCTTTCTACAAAAAATAAAATTATCAAATAATAGGGGCTTAAAAATAAGCTCCTATTTTTTTTATGATTTCTATAAATTAAGCTATATTTTTGCAATACTAAAAATTAAGTTAGAATTATTATGGGAAGAGCGTTTGAATTTAGAAAAGGACGTAAGCTAAAACGTTGGTCTGCTATGGCAAAAACGTTTACAAGAATCGGTAAGGACATTGTAATGGCTGTAAAAGAAGGTGGACCTAACCCTGAGACTAATTCACGATTACGTGCGGTGATCCAGAATGCTAAGGCAGCTAATATGCCTAAAGACAATGTGGAGCGTGCTATTAAACGTGCAACAGATAAAGATACTGCCAATTATAAAGAAGTAATGTTTGAAGGATACGGTCCTCATGGTATTGCTGTTTTAATTGAGTGTGCTACAGATAATAACAATAGAACTGTAGCTAACATCCGTAGTTACTTTAACAAATGTAATGGTACTCTAGGGACTTCTGGATCAGTGGAGTTCATGTTTGATCATACTTGTAACTTCCGTATTCCTGCACAAGAGGGAATGGATTTAGAAGAATTCGAATTAGAATTAATTGATTTTGGTATCGATGAAATCTTTGAAGACGAGGATGGAGTAATGATTTATGCACCATTTGAAAGTTTTGGAGCAATTCAAAAAGAATTAGAATCTAGAGATATTGAAATTCTTTCTTCAGGATTTGACCGTATTCCACAGGTAACTAAAGAATTGACAGAGGAGCAACAAGCGGATGTAGACAAATTATTAGAGAAGATCGAAGAAGACGACGATGTTCAAAACGTATTTACTACAATGGCATAATTGCTAACAAAATACTTATCCTATGGGTTATTCTTATTTAAAATAGGAATAACCCATTTTTCATTTCACTACTTGTGCAGCCTTATTTACCTTATGTTATAAAGCCCATGGTAAATAAATCCCTTTATACAACACATATAGACACAGGTTCTTTCATCTACTCTTGGTATTTAATAAGAGGCAATGCCTATAAATAGTGGTATTACCATAGATTTTTGCTACTTTTGTGTAAAATTTTTATACTATGAAATGGGAAGGAAGAAGACAAAGTAATAATGTGAAAGATTCTAGAGGTAAATCATCTGCCGGTAAAACCGCTATCGGAGGAGCCTTATTGGGAATCGTCATTACTTTACTTTATATATTTGGAGGAGACACAGGAGCTAAAATTGCTCCAGTTTTAGAACAAGTTGCACAACAAACCTCCCAGACTACAGCTCTTACTACCACAAGAGAATTAACAGAGCAAGAAAAGCAAATGGGAGAAATGGTAGCAGTAATGTTTGCAGACACCGAAGGTGTATGGCATAAGGTATTCAAAGAAAATGGCATTGTATACAAAGAACCTAAAATGGAAATATTTGAAAACCAAGTACAAACTGCTTGTGGGTCTGCCTCTTGGCAAGTAGGTCCTTTTTATTGCCCAGCAGATCAAACGGTTTATATGGACTTAGGGTTTTTTGAAGAACTTCATACCAAATACGGAGCTCAAAGAGGTAACATGGCTATAGCTTATGTTATTGCCCATGAAGTAGGTCACCATGTACAATACTTACTAGGAACCAATGAAAAGGTTAGAAAACTACAGGCTAACTCCTCTAAAGTTAGAGCCAATGAATTATCTGTAGCTCAAGAATTACAAGCTGATTTTTATGCTGGTCTATGGGCAGGATACATCCAAAAATACTTAGAACCTAAGGATATTACTATTGCCTTAAGTGCTGCCTCTGCTGTTGGTGATGATGCTATTCAACAAAGACATAGCGGTCAAATTACCCCAGAAACCTTTACTCATGGAACAAGTGAGCAAAGACAACAATGGTTTTTAAAAGGATATAACACCAAGGATATCAAACAAGGCAATACTTTTGAATTACTAAACTAAGGATTTGTTTCACCAATTTTAAATCAAGGCTATTATAAAGCAATGTGACTATGACAACTATTGAGCAAAAATTACAAGAGATAAAAGAAAATGGGCTATCTATAAGTCCTAGTCAAATCTTACAATTATCATTTCAGTACTATAAAAGAACCATTTTAAGCAGTGCCTCTGGTCTGATGTTTTTAGGTTTTGCCTTTTCTTTTATACTCAGCACAGTATTGATTCGTTTTGTAAGTAAAGACCCAGAACAAGTAAGTCAGATGTTCTTAAACTTTGACCCATTGAGTTTAACCTCTTCTGAAATGGCTATTTACCTATTAGTGGGTTCTATTGTATCGGCTGTGGCTAGTATATTTGTAGCAGGATTTATATACTCCAATTATAAAGTGAGTGTTTTACAAATGCCTAGAATGTTTGATTTATTTCGTTTTATAATCAAAAAACAAGCCCTAAGCATTTTTATTGCGCAGTTCTCTATGAGTATTATTTTTTCTTCTATTAGTTTTTCTTTACAACTAGTGGGATTAAACTTAGTAGCCCTTGCAATAAATTCTCTAATCAACATTTTACTTGTTTTTGTAGTACCACTAATTATATTTACAGATATGTCGCCATTTAAAGCAATCTCCAATAGTGTAATGGTGGTCAATAAAAAACCTTTTACCTTTATTTTGGTAATACTCTTTAACTACCTTGCTATTTTAATGGTAATCATGCTTTTACTCAGTCTAGGCTTAGGTCCTTTTTTCCTAGTATTGGGTATATTTTTAAGTTTACCTTTTTTATTTAGCACCTATTTTGCTTTATACGCAAGTGCTATTGGAATATTTTCAAATCCCACAGACACAAAACAATAGTGTGTTTGCTCACACTAATTATTATACTAGAAATCACGTATAGCTATAAGATATACGTGATTTTTTAGTCTTTATAGCAATCTGTATTCTGTTTATCCTATGTTAAATGCCATTTTGTCCACAATAACCACAGTACAAGAAGGTTAAATTATTTGCTTATTGCGTATAATTGGAAAATTTAATTACTAAATTACACTAAAATAATGCAAATAATATCTTAATTTTAATAATAAAACAAAAAACAAAACACTACAACCAATTAACAAACAGCTATTTACACTATCCTTAATAAATAACAAAGATAAGTAGGTATTTTTTTGGCATGGCAATTGTTTAACCTAAACTACAATACAGCACCTTAACTAATAAAATTATATTTCATCAATGATAACAAATAAAAAAACTATCCTAGTTGGATTATCCGCCCTTATAATGATTGGAACATTAATCGGTATCAATAGTTGTAATATAGGCACAAGCAAAGATCTTGACCCTAAAGAAAATGCCCTTGCCTTACCTACTATTGTAGTAGACACAGCTACGGCAGTAACGGTAAAGGATTACATTGGGAGCATCGAAGGAAAGGTAAACGTAGAGATACGTCCACAAGTGGAAGGGATCTTAGAGCAAATCTTCGTAGATGAAGGTTCCTTTGTACAAGAAGGACAGCCACTTTTCCAAATTAATAAACAACCTTACCAAGAGGTTTTAAATAATATGATTGCTACGGAAAACGTAGAGAAGGCTAAATTGAAAAATGCTGCCTTGGAGATCGAACGTTTAAAACCACTAATTGACAATGAAGTAATCGCTGAAGTACAATTAGAAACAGCAAAGAGTAACTATGAGATTGCAAAAGCTTCCTTAGCTAAAGCAACTGCTGCAGTAGCAAGTGCACAAATCAACTTGGATTATACTATAATTAAAGCTCCTGTATCTGGATACATTGGTAGAATGCCAAAGCGTATTGGAAACTTGGTTTCTAAAAGTGATAAAGAGCCCTTGACGGTATTATCTGACGTAAGTGAAGTATATGTATACTTTGGTATGAGTGAATCGGATTTCCTTTATTTTAGTAAAGAAAATCATTCAGATACTACAAATTTCGCTGGTTCAAATGCAAGTTTTGAGCGTGAAGTAACTCTTATTCTAGCCGACGGTCACGAATATGCTGAAAAAGGAAAAGTAGATATGATTAATGGACAGGTAAACAGAAATACTGGTTCGATTTCTATTCGTGCTTCTTTTCCAAACTCTAAAGACGTAATGCGTTCTGGTAATACAGGAACCATTAAATTAAAAGAAACTAAACCAAACGTAATTTTAATTCCACAAGAAGTAACTACCTCCATTCAAGATAAAACCTTTGTATACGTTATAGACCAAGATCAAAAAGTAAAATTTCAAGCTATTGAAATTGACGGAGTATCTGGTAAAAACTACATTGTAATAAAAGGATTACAAACGGGAGATCGCGTTATAAAAACGGGATTTGATAAAATTACAGAAGGCATGTTTGTAAAATCAAGCAACTAAGCCACTAAGCTTCTTTTAAAAAAAAAGCTAAAAAGATATACCAACACTTTTTATTAAAGTAAAAAAGCCAATTATGTTAAAAGCGATTATAAACCGCCCCATATTAGCCACTGTAATATCCATCATGTTTGTATTATTGGGGCTTGTTGGACTAACTTTATTACCCATTACCCGTTTCCCTGAAATTGCCCCTCCTAGTGTGCAGGTATCTACCTCCTACCCTGGAGCCAATGCTGAAACGGTAGCCAAGAGTGTCTTATTGCCTATAGAAGAATCCATTAATGGTGTGGATAATATGACCTACATTAGCTCAAAGGCTAGTAACAGTGGAGCAGGAACTATCAGCGTGTTTTTCAAAGCTGGTACTGACCCAGATCAAGCTGCAGTAAATGTAAGTAATAGAGTAAGTAAAGCCTCTGCTGACTTACCTTCTGAGGTAAATGAGAATGGGGTTTCTGTAACTCCACGTCAAAGTGGAAATATTATGACCATCAACTTTTACTCGGATCACCCCGAAGAAATTTACGATGAGACTTTCTTACAGGCCTTTACCCAAATTAATATCAATAGAGAACTACTTCGAGTACCTGGGGTAGCATCCGTAAGTAGAGTTGGAGCTAGAGATTACTCCATGCGTACATGGCTTAATCCAGAAAAACTAGCCCTATATAATTTAGTACCTCAAGATATTATTGCAGCCATTAAAGACCAAAACTTTGAAATTGCACCAGGTAACTTTGGAGAGACCTCGGATGAAGCTTTCGAAACTGCATTAAAACATAAAGGTAGATTTAGCCTACCAGAGGAATATGAAGATATTGTAATTAAAACCAATATTGACGGGTCTGTTCTTATGCTTAAAGACGTAGCAAGAGTAGAATTTGGAGCATCTAACGTTGGAAGTGATAATAGTGTTAATGGCTATCCAGGATTAACCATGAACATTACACAAACGGCTGGCTCTAATGCAAGAGATATTGATATTGCTGTGAGAGAGGTATTAGAAAATGTATCTAAAACCTTCCCTTTAGGTATAAAATATGAAATTACCTATTCGGTAAAAGACCAAATTGACGAATCGATCAACCAGGTAAAACACACTCTTTTTGAAGCTTTTATCTTAGTATTTATCATCGTATATCTGTTCTTACAAGACTTTAGATCTACTATTATCCCCGTTATTGCAATTCCTATCTCCCTAATTGGAACTCTATTTTTCATCTACTTAATGGGCTTCTCTATTAACGTACTGACTATGTTCGCATTAGTGTTATCTATTGGAATTGTAGTGGATGATGCCATTGTGGTGGTCGAGGCCATACATGAGAAAATGCATCAAACCAGTCTTAAGGCTAAAGAAGCTACTTTAGTAACCATGTCGGAGATTACAAGAGCAATTATCTCTATTACTTTAGTAATGTCTGCCGTGTTTTTACCAGTAGGTTTTATGCAAGGTCCAGCAGGTATATTCTATAAGCAGTTTGCCTATACCTTAGCTTTTGCCATTTTAATTAGTGCGGTAAATGCTCTTACTTTGGCTCCTGCATTATGTGCTTTATTTTTAAAGCAGCCACATAATGAAAACCAAGATCTACCTTTAGGTGCCAACGGGGACAAAAAATATATGGATGCTAAAAAGCAAAATACTATTAAGCGCAGTTTAGCTAAGTTTTTCTTTGCATTCAATACCGCATTTGACTCCTTTACCAATACTTATGTAAAGGCTATTAAAAAATTAATCACCAATAAAAAAGTAACCCTTGCAGGGCTTGCTCTTTTTATAGGTGTTGGAGTGGTATTTTTACAAAACACCCCTTCTTCCTTTATTCCAAGAGAAGACGATAGTTTTATTACTTACTCCCTAGCTATGCCAGCTGGAGCCTCTTTAGCTCGTACCAAAGTAGCTCTTGCTAAAGCAGATAGTATCTTAAAACAAAGAGAGGATATAGTTGGGATGACCGCTATTTCAGGATATAATGCTATTGATGGTAATGCCAGTCCATCTTTTGCTGTAGGGTATATTAATTTAAAACCTTATAAAGAAAGAGGTAAGATTAAGGATATTGATGGTGTAATTGAGGATATCTCCAAGGATTTATCTGTAATTAACGAGGCTAGTTTTAACGTATTCCCACGTCCTACAATTTCTGGATTTGGAGATTTCGGAGGAATTGAATTCGTATTACAAGACCGTATGGGAGGTGGATTCGATGAGTTTAGTGATGTTGCCCAACAGGTTATCGCCTCATTAAATGAACGACCTGAAATCAGTACAGCCTTTACTTCCTTTAAAGCCAATTTCCCTCAATACCTAATGGAGATTGATTATGTAAAGGCAAAAACCTTAGGTTTAAGTGTAAAGGACTTAATGAATACCGTTAAGAACTACTACGGACGTATAAAAGCGGGAGATTTTACCCGTTTTGGACGAACCTATAGAGTGTATATGCAAGCCGATGTAAATTTCAGAGAAAACCCGGAGAGTTTTAACTCCATTTTCGTTAGGAATAAAAATGGTGATATGATCCCTGCTAATACAGTAATTAAGCTTAAAAAAGTATTAGGACCTGAGACAGTAACTAGATATAACTTATATAATTCTATTTCTATTAAAACTAATCCTGCACCAGGGTATAGTACTGGAGATGCAATGAAGGCTATTGAAGAGGTGACTCAAGATATGCCAGGAAACTATTCCTATGAATTTACAGGAATGTCATTAGAGGAAAAAGACTCTGGTAGCCAAGCTGCAATTATCTTTGCTTTAAGTATTGTGTTTGTGTACTTTTTATTATGTGCACAATATGAGAGTTACTTACTGCCAATTGCCATCTTATTAAGTGTACCAACGGGTATATTAGGTGTGGCCTTATTTGTGAACCTAGCCGGACTACAAAACAATATTTATGTACAAGTAGGATTAATTATGTTAATTGGACTATTGGCTAAAAACGCCATCTTAATTGTGGAGTTTGCCCTTCAGCAGCGCAAAAATGGTTTATCTATTTTTGACTCAGCTATACAAGGAGCTAAAATGCGTCTACGTCCAATTTTAATGACCTCTTTTGCCTTTGTAGCTGGTTTAATACCTCTTATGTTTACGGTTGGACCATCAGCTCAAGGAAATCACTCTATTAGCTTTAGTGCTGCTGGAGGGATGATATTTGGGGTTGCTGCTGGTATTTTCTTTATTCCTGTACTATACTATGTATTCCAAAACTGGGATGAGAAATTAAAATCAAAATTTACCAACGATTAAATAAACTATATGAAAACAAATACAAAAATTTTACGATATGGTTTATATGCTTTATTTGGTGGCGGCTTGCTTCTAAGTGTAGGATGCGCCCCACAAAGCAACTATAAAAAACCTGTATTAGATATACCTGATCATTATAAAGGGCAAGACACCCTGAGCTCTTCTGTAGACTCTGTGGGAATTGCCTCTATTGAGTGGAAAGAATTTTTTGAAGATGAACAATTAATAGAACTCATAACACAAGGTCTAGCCTTTAACTTTGATTTTAAAATGGCTCTAAATAATTTAGAAATGGCTCAATTACAAGCTAGCCAAGCTAAATTAGAGTGGTTACCATCTATAAACGCAACAATAGCCGGAATAGACTATGCATACCGTTCAGAATTGGTAACCAATACTGCTTCTTCTAAATACTATAAGGACAAAGAAGTCCCAACAAATATGTATTTAAATGGATCTCAACATAAAACTGGACTAGCTTTGAGTTGGGAGTTAGATATTTGGGGGAAAATTAAAAGTAAAAGCGCTATGGCTTTAGCCCAATATTTAAAAACAAATGAGGCTAAAAAAGCAGTCCAAACTGCTCTGATCAGCGATATAGCTACGGGGTATTATAACCTACTTCTACTAGATGCACAAATGGAAGTAGCTCAAAGTAACTACGAGCTTACTAAAAACACTCTACGCATTGTAGAATTACAAAGAGATGCAGGACAAATCACCTCTTTGGCTATTCAACAAACCCGTAACCAAATGCTAGTGGCCAAAGCTCTTATTCCTAAATTGGAACAAGACATTGCTATTCAAGAAAATGCCCTTAGTATATTAACAGGACAACTACCTACCTCTATTAAAAGAGATACAAAGTTGTCTACTGTAAAAAGCAATGAGGCTTTAACCACAGGAATACCCCTTGCTATGTTAAGTCGTAGACCTGATGTACAAAGTGCCCAATATGAATTAGATGCCAGAAATGCAGCCGTAGGAGTAGCACAAACAAGCCGCTACCCTTCTTTAAATATCAATGTAGGGGGAGGAGTTAATGCAATGCTAGGTAAAAACTGGTTCAATATCCCTGGTGCATTATTTGGAGATTTAGCAGCTAATCTTGCCGGTCCTTTATTTAATAAAAAGCGCCTAAAAACTGCCTTTGAAGTTTCTAAAATAGAAAGAGAAAATGCGGAAATAAATCTACAGAAACAAGTATATATTGCTATTACAGAAGTAACCGATGCTCTTACTAATTTACAAACCGTCGAACAGCAAATTCAAATTGCACAAGAGCAAGTAACCACTTCGCGCTTAGGAGTAAAACAATCCAACCTTTTATTCAATAGTGGATTCGCAACCTATATAGAAGTTATTAACGCTCAAAAGAATATGCTTGATAGTGAATTGAGATTAAATGAGTTTAGACAAAAGAAACTTCTCTCAAGAGTTAAACTATATAAATCCCTTGGCGGAGGATGGGATTAATACCTAACCTATTGTCAAATAAAGATATTTTTTGTAGTATTGAGTAACAAATAGCCAAACTCACATACAACAAAACTCACCTAAAGAGGCCTTTTTCAAAGGTCTCTTTTCTTTTTTTACTGATTACCAGTTATTTAACGGTCATTCTTGTCCGATATACAAAAGTAAGGCTACTTCTTCTACTTAATTATTTTCAAAAGCAATTAAAGACAAAACACTCCTTTATAGGAGAAAATAGAAAAATATTTAAAATTTATAATTAATCTAAATAACTAAATCTAAGTTCAATGAGGGGTAAAAACACAGTAGCATCTCCTTGCTAAAAAGAACTCTTTCAAGGAGTAACATCCAGTCTAATAACTATAAGCAAACCTTCTTTTTCAAGAAACACATACAGATTTAAGCCTGTTAAAAAACTAATTAACACCATAACCTATTGCCTTGAAATTACTCTAAGTCAAGCTACTTATACATAGACCATTCTAACTGCCTAAAAAGGATCTTGTGTGCTATTAAGTCAGTCCCACTTACTTATATACCCTAGAGTTTTACTAGAATTAAAAAAGTCCTTTCTCTTTAAAATAAAGAAAAAGGACTCTTATATATTATTGTAAAATAATGCTTATCGAATGCCTTGTTGGTTTAAATAACGGTGGTATTTTGCACTATTGGCATTATGTCCAGCCAAGGTCTTTGCAAACTCATGATATCCCATTCTATCAACACTTGCACAAAAGTAAATATAATCGTGCTGCTCTGGATTTAACACCGCCTCTAAAGAGCTTTTATCTGGCATAGTAATAGGCCCTGGAGGTAGACCACTATTTAAATAAGTGTTATAAGGAGAAACAATTTCCTTGTGCTTGTTTAAAACGCGAAATATTTTGGTATCCCAATCCTCGTTTTCTAACTTATAACTATACACTAAAGTAGGATCGGCCTGAAGTGGCATTCCTATTTTAAGGCGATTTAAGTAAGCTCCAGCAACTTTAGGCCTTTCATCTACTTTTACTGTTTCTTTTTGAACAATAGAAGCCAAAATTGCTACCTCTACAGGTGTAAGCCCTAAAGAATCCGCCTTAGCTCTTCTTTGCTTATTCCAGTAACGCAGGTAATCACCATGTAATTTATTTCTTAGTTTAGTAGGATTAACATTCCAATATACCTCATAGGTATCTGGTAGAAACGCCGCTAAAACATTTTCCTGAGTAAAGCCATTATCCTCCAAGAATTTAGGACTGTAAAAAGCTTGTAGGACTTCCAGAGAATCTGCCTGGATTTGGCTAGAGATACGTTGAGCTAAATTCTCAATGCGCTCTTGGTTATTAAAGGTTAAGCGAACAGGTAAATTGACTCTCAAGGCCTCAATTATATCATAACTATTCATACCATTTCTAAGCTTAAATCTACCCCCACTAACATTATAAGGGTATTGTCTTTGTTCTGCAATTTCTAAAAATCCCTCTTTATCTTGTAAATAAGGAGAAATAACGTTTAAAACGTCGTAAAAATTGTCCGAATCCTTCACGTAAACATACTGCTCCTCATCCCACCCCTGTAAATTTGGAGAGAAAGCCTTTTGGTACCAAAAGTATAAATAACCTAAAAGTCCAAATACTCCTACTACTGATAAGAGAACGACAATATTTTTAATCTTCATTGTTTGTCTAAAATATTAATTGATATAATGCTTCGTCTTTAAATACGTCCTTTGATCTGGTCCACTGCTTTTTTACTCCAACCAATGAAAATCCCTTTTTTTCAAAAAGAGCTAAACTAGCATGGTTGTCC
This sequence comes from Myroides sp. LJL115, assembly GCF_054871665.1. Lineage (NCBI taxonomy): Bacteria > Pseudomonadati > Bacteroidota > Flavobacteriia > Flavobacteriales > Flavobacteriaceae > Myroides > Myroides sp. LJL115. Next base: position 24,302 of record NZ_JBTXLS010000004.1, read on the forward strand.
GTGGAAATATTGGCATATAATTGATGCAAATATAAATCTTCTTTTGCGTAATCCATAACCATTTGTAAAGCCATACTTCCATATCCCTTTTGCTTGTCTTTTTCATGTTGGATAACAATACCTACTCCAGCTCTTTGGTTTAATGGACAATAATCAAAAAGATCAATAAGTCCCAGGGTTTTATGGGTTGTAGAACAACAAATAACAAGGCGGAGCTGTTTTGCTGTATAAATATCCATATGAGCGTTCTCCAAGTATTGCTTAATTAAAAATCGACTATAAGGAGTTTGTGTTCCACTTACTTCCCATAGGTTTTTATCGTTTTCCACTTGGTAGATAAATTCTAAGTCTTCGGGCTCTAGAGCTCGTAAAAAGATTGTTTGTCCTTGTATAAACATGGTATTAATTAATATTAACCTCCCCTTTGAATACAAATTCAGCAGGGCCTTTTAAAAATATTTGGGTAAACTCCCCATTATTGTGTTTAAACTCTATTTGTAAATTCCCTCCTAACACGCTTATATCAACACAGGTGGCGTCCGCCTTTTTTAAAGCATACATAGCCAAAGCTACCGCTGTGGCACCTGTTCCACAAGAAAGAGTTTCATCCTCCACTCCTCTTTCATAGGTTCGAATATTAAAGCGATTGGGGCCCTCTTGTTCTACAAAGTTAACATTACTTCCATGGGGCTTATATAACTCGCCTTGGCTTATTCCCTGTCCTTTGGAATACACACTGAAACGATCCAAGTTTCTAACTATAGCAATATGATGTGGACTACCTGTATCCACAAAACTATGCTTTGGATGAATTTCTACTTGAGATACGTCTTTCATTTGCACCTTTACAAGATCTCCTTCAATAGTAGCATTATGCCCCCCATCATTGGCTTGAAAGTTACAACTATGGGAGATTATATCTAAATCTCTTGCAAAGGCAACTGCCGCCCTTGCACCATTGCCACACATACTACTTGGATTGCCATCACAATTGATGTAAATCATTTCAAAGTCACTCTCAGTGATGGTATCGTTTTGAATTAAAATAAGTCCGTCTGCTCCTATACCAAAACGTCTATCGCATAAATGAGCGATTAATTCTTTATTGTTTTTATCAAAGGTATTGTCTCTATTGTCAATTAAAATAAAGTCATTACCTGTAGCTTGGTATTTATAAAATTCCAACATATTTTTAATTACTTTATACTCCTAAAATCTACCTTTTTTCGCAGGTGAACAATTTTTGCTTGTTAACCTTGGGTTAAAGGTAGCACATCTTGATAAATTCTTTAATATTTTTACTCTAATACTTTAAAAACAGATTTATTTATGCGAAATTTCTTTTCCCTATTACTTATTTCTATTTTAAGTGGTGCTTTAACCCTTTTAGGTTACACCTATTTTTTCCAACCTCAAATCTACACTGGTGTTCCTACCCCCACTTTAGAGAGTCAAACTAAAATGGAACTGCCTAATTTTACTACCCCTAGTGATTTTACTCACGTGGCCCAAAGTACAGTAACGGCTGTAGTTCACGTTAAAAATGTTAGTTATACCAAAGCTGGTCCATCGAGTATTTTGGATTACTTTTATGGAACAAACCAAAATAGTAAACCAAAGGCCCAAATTGGAATGGGTTCAGGTGTAATTATAAGCCCTGACGGCTATATCGTAACTAATAATCACGTGATTAACAACGCCTCTGAAATTGAAATCACTTTAAATGACAATACCCAATATAAGGCAGTTTTAATAGGAACAGATAAACAAAGTGATATTGCTTTATTGAAAATTGAACCAAGTAGTGAACTATCCTACTTAATCTTTGGAGACTCAGACAAAATCGAATTAGCCCAATGGGTATTAGCTGTTGGTAATCCTTTTAATTTAACCTCAACGGTAACCGCTGGTATTATCTCGGCTAAAGCGCGTAATCTTTCCCAAAGTGGTATTCAAAGCTTTATACAAACCGATGCAGTAATCAACCCAGGTAACAGTGGGGGAGCCTTAGTAAACAACAAAGGTGAATTAATTGGAATAAACACCCTTATTTCCTCCAATACAGGCTCTTATGTGGGATATGGTTTTGCTGTTCCTTCCAACCTAACCAAAAAAATAGTACAAGATTTAATGCAATTTGGTAATGTGCAACAAGCTATTTTAGGAATAAGCGGGCAAGAACTAAACCAATACTTAGCCAAAGAACTAGATGTGCAAACAACCCAAGGATTTTATATCGCTTCTATTGATCCAAATTCCAATGCCCAAAACCAAGGTTTAAGAGTCGGAGATATTATCACCCATATCGACAACAAGAAAATCACTACTTTTATAGAAATAAAGAACATATTAAGTCACAAAAGTCCACAGGACACCGTCTTAATTACCTATATAAGAGATAATAAACAACACCAAAGTAATCTTACCTTAATTAAACAACCCTTAGAGACCACAACCTATAAAGGCTTTGAATTCCAGGATTTAACTCCAATTGAAAAGCAACAACTTGGTTTAAACTATGGAATAAAAATAAAACAGGTTAATAATGCGGAATACGCAGCATATAAAAACCAACTCCAAGGTAGTATCTTACTGTCTATAAATGACATAACCATAGATTCTTGGCAACAAGCAAAAAGTTTACTTGAGCAATTATCTAACAAGCAAAAGGTTAAACTACATATAATATCTAAAAATGGACAATATCTTAGCTTATTGTTATAAATGTTTTTAAAAAGAAAAGCTTCTTTGAAAAAAGCTATTTTTAACTTTTACACTTGATTAATTCATTTATAATATAGACTTTTGCAATAATTTATACAACACAATCTAATCCATGAAAAATACAAGTTTATACGAAAAGGAATTAGCTTTTCAAGCAGACCGTAGAAAGGCATGTGTAGAATTTATCAAAATCGCTAGCGATTTATGGTATGATAAATCTATCGAGTTATTAATGTTCCGTAATCAATTAATTGACCGTAGCGTTAATGATATCATTAACCTTCACGAATATGCAGCTAAATTCGTAAGTAAACCAATTAATATTTTTGATACAGTTGAAATTGCTAAAGCAATCCAACAAGCTGACTTACCACCATCTAGAATTGATATCGGTAAATTAACTTATGAATATCAATTAGAAGAAAACAATGATGGTAATGCATTATCTTTTGTTGTTAATAAATTAAAAGGTGCTAAAGATACAGAGCAAATCGTTCCTAAAGATGTAGTTCTTTACGGTTTTGGTCGTATTGGACGTTTATTAGCTCGTGAGTTAATGAATAAAATTGGTAAAGGACAACAAATGCGTTTACGTGCTATTGTAACTCGTGATAAAGACGATGCTACTTTACTTGAAAAACGTGCTTCTTTATTAAAATATGACTCTGTTCACGGTGACTTCGAAGGATCTGTAGTTGCAGATCCAGAAAACAAAGCATTAATTATCAATGGACATACTGTTCATATGATTTCTGCTAACTCTCCAGAAGATATTGACTATACTAAATATGATATTGACAACGCTTTAGTTATCGATAACACTGGTGTATTCAAAACAGAAGAAGAATTAGCTCGTCACCTATCTTCAAAAGGTGCTAGCAAAGTATTACTTACTGCTCCTGGAAAAGGTATTCCTAATATCGTACATGGAGTTAACCATACAGAGTACGATCCAGAAACTGTAAATATTTGGTCAGCAGCATCTTGTACTACAAATGCTATTACACCAATATTAAAAGTAATGGAAGATAATTTCGGTGTTATTAAAGGACACTTAGAAACAATCCATGCTTACACAAATGACCAAAACTTAGTAGATAACATGCATAAGAAATACCGTCGTGGTAGAGCTGCTGCATTAAACATGGTTATCACTGAAACTGGTGCAGGTAGCGCAGTTGCTAAAGCTTTGCCAGAATTAGCAGGTAAATTAACTTCTAATGCTATTCGTGTTCCAGTTCCAAATGGTTCATTAGTAGTTTTAAATTTAGATGTAGAGAAAGCTACTTCTTTAGAAGAGTTAAACAAAGTAATGCACAATGCTGCTTTACAAGGGGATTTAGTAGAGCAAATCAAATACTCTATCAACAACGAACTTGTTTCTTCTGATATTGTTGGTACTTCTGCTCCTTCTATCTACGATAGTAAAGCTACTATTGTTTCTGCAGATGGAAAAAGCGTTGTATTATACGTTTGGTACGATAACGAATATGGATATAGCCATCAAGTTATCCGTTTAGCTAAATACATTTCTCAAGTAAGACGTTTTACTTACTACTAGTAGATATACTCTTATTAAAGAGTAAAACAATACAAAAAGCCCCAAACAATGTTTTGGGGCTTTTTTTAAGGCTTACACTTAACCTTTTATGCGATATGTTAAATCCCTACACTAAAGAAAAGACAACTTCACATAGACATACTAAAGGAAATAAATCAAGTACTTTGGGTTTTAAACCCTAAGAATTATTGTTGAATAAGCGAATCTAGGGCTACCCTAAATTTAGCACTATTCCAATCGGCTGCTCTAAATTTCTTCACCACAATATTACTATTTTTATCAATAACAAAAGAGGCGGGAAGGGTTTGAGAATAAAGTACTGCAGGTGGAGCAGCACTATTTGTATAGTAAACAGGTAGATCGTACTGATGTTTATTTTGGAATTTTGCTACAACCTCTGGATCTTCATCTGTTAAAAACAAAAACGCCACTTTATCTTTATAATCGTTATATAAGGCTTGGAAACTTGGTTTTTCTGCTAAACAAGGAGGACACCATGTAGCCCAAAAATTAATAATCACTACTTTATTTTGCAATTGATCTAAGTTGAACTCCTCCCCATTTTGATCGTAAATTTTCCATTGTCCATACTGAAGACTTTGATAATCTTCTTTTTGCTCTAAAGAAGGGCTCATGGCTATCAACCGATTAATCCATACCTTAAACGAAGTACCAACAGGAGTAAATAAAAGCAGTAAAATAACCACAACCCATATTACATTACCTATAATCTTTCTTTTCTTATTTTTTTCTTGCATTCTAACTTTTAAATAATCAATTGATTCTATTCTTTATATACTCTTAGTATTCTATATATTAAAAACACACTATACAATTAAGCGTTTACTTTTTAATTAAAACGAAAAAATTCCCCTTTTTTTCAACTCTTTAAAAGAAAATTTTCCACTTAACCTTGGTCAGTTTCATTTGTATATACCCACAAATATAACACATAATCCAAAGCCAAACCTTAAGTAAAAAGATTAATACTGGCTAAATTATATTTAAAACGCTTTAAAAGCTGTAGTAAATAAAAAAGGATTCAGCTTTTGGCAGAATCCCTTCTTATAGGTTAAACAATATAATATCTACTTAATTACCAGCAGCAATCAAGTTTAGGGCTGAACCAGCCTTAAACCACTCTATCTGGCTTTGGTTATAAGTATGATTTGCTTCGATTATATCTTTACTTCCATCATTATGTACAAACTCTATCTTTAAAGTTTTCCCTGGAGCAAACTCTGTTAAGTCTAAGAAGTTGATTGTATCGTCCTCTTGGATTTTATCATAATCTGCTTCATTTACAAAAGTTAAGGCTAACATCCCTTGTTTTTTAAGGTTGGTCTCATGTATACGTGCAAAAGATTTTACCAATACAGCTCTAACTCCTAAATGACGAGGCTCCATAGCAGCATGCTCACGAGAAGAACCCTCTCCGTAGTTTTGATCTCCTACAACAATAGTAGGAATTCCTGCAGCCTTGTATTCTCTTTGAGTAGCTGGAACTGTACCATACTCTTTAGTAAGTTGGTTTTTAACTGAATTAGTTTTATGGTTAAAAGCATTCTCTGCTCCAATTAACATATTATTGGAGATATTATCTAAATGCCCACGGTAACGCAACCATGGTCCAGCCATAGAAATATGGTCTGTAGTACATTTACCAAATGCCTTAATTAATAATTTTGCACCTTGGATATTCTTACCATCCCAAGGAGCGAAAGGCTCTAATAACTGCAAACGAGAAGAAGTATCCGAAACAACTACCTCCACTGTAGAACCATCCTTAGCCGGAGCTTGGTATCCTGGGTCTTCTACATCAAATCCTTTAGTTGGTAATTCATCTCCGAAAGGAGCTTCCAACTTAACCTGTTCTCCTTTGTCATTTAACAAAGTATCCGTTATAGGGTTGAAGGTTAAGTCTCCTGAAATAGCTAAAGCAGCTACCATTTCTGGAGAAGTAACAAAAGCGTGTGTATTAGGGTTACCATCGGCTCTTTTAGAGAAGTTACGGTTAAAAGAGTGTACAATAGTATTTTTCTCTTCTTTATCAGCTCCTGCTCTATCCCACTGTCCAATACAAGGTCCACAAGCATTGGTAAACACCTTAGTACCCATTTTTTCAAAAATATCGATAATACCATCTCTTTCTATGGTATAGCGAATTTGTTCTGAACCAGGATTAATTCCAAATTCTGCCTTTGGAGTAATACCATGCTTAACAGCTTGTTTTACAATAGAGGCAGCTCTACTCATATCTTCATAAGAAGAGTTAGTACAAGATCCAATTAATCCCCACTCTACTTTTAATGGCCAACCATTTGCAACAGCCTCTTGTTTCATCTTAGATACAGGAGTACCTCTATCTGGAGTAAATGGCCCGTTGATATAAGGTTCTAATTCTGATAAGTTTATTTCAATTAATTGGTCAAAATACTCACCTGGATTATCATATACCTCCTTATCTCCTGTTAAGTGCTCAGCTACCTTATCTGCTGCATCCACTACATCTTGTCTATCTGTTGCACTTAAATAACGGCGCATAGAATCGTCGTAACCAAAAGTTGAAGTGGTTGCACCAATCTCAGCCCCCATATTACAAATGGTTCCCTTTCCAGTACAACTCATTGATTTAGCTCCTTCTCCAAAGTACTCTACAATAGCACCTGTTCCACCTTTAACCGTTAGAATATCTGCTACTCTTAATATTACATCTTTAGGAGAGGTCCATCCGTTTAATTTACCAGTTAACTTAACTCCAATTAATTTAGGAAACTTTAGCTCCCATGCCATTCCTGACATTACATCCACAGCATCAGCTCCTCCAACACCAATGGCAAGCATTCCTAAACCTCCGGCATTAACCGTATGAGAATCCGTTCCAATCATCAAACCTCCTGGAAAAGCATAGTTCTCTAAAACGATTTGATGGATAATTCCAGCACCTGGCTTCCAAAACCCAATGCCGTATTTATTAGATACAGAAGATAAAAAGTTAAAAACCTCAGAAGATTGCTTTTCTGCTACTTTTAAATCCGTAGCAGCGCCAACTTTAGCTTGAATAAGGTGATCACAATGTACCGTAGTAGGAACAGCTACACTTTGCTTTCCAGCATGCATAAACTGCAAAAGTGCCATTTGCGCAGTGGCATCTTGACAAGCAACACGATCTGGTGCAAAGTCTACATAATCCTTACCTCTAACAAAAGCCTTGGATGGAGTCCCATCCCAAAGGTGAGTGTATAAAATTTTCTCTGAAAGGGTTAACGGACGTCCTACAAGCTCACGAGCCTTAGCTACTCGATCCGGCATCTTGTCATACACTTTCTTAATCATTTCAATATCAAAAGCCATAATAAAAAGTTTTTTTAATGTTTTGGGTAATGGTATACAAGTTAGCAAATATTCTACTGTAATACAGACATTAAGTCCTTAAAATAAAGCGTTAGCCCTTTATTTAGAACTAATATATTTAATAAACATATTTGACTCCACTTGTATTGAAAAACACCCTAGTATTTTACCTTCTTTTTACTATTTGAATCTCATACCAAAAGCAATAACACCTCCTACAAAGTAAATAAACACCTTTAGCCCCCTTTTATCTGTTCAAGAAACTGATCTCTTTACTAAACCATAAACAGTCCCCTAAATCCTCTTAGAAGTATTAAAAAAATCTCCCATATACAAAACAAAAAAGGCTGCCCAATTCTGGACAACCTTTAAGTTATATAACTGCTTTATCTCAAAGAAAAAGTCTATTATTTTGTAGTAGAGATTGGAGTAAATTTAGTTAAATTAATTCCTTTTACTGCATCTTTGTACTCTTGAACATTTGGAATCCTACCTAAGATAGCAGATAAAACTACCACTGGAGTAGAAGCAAGTAAAGATTCTCCTTTTTTGCGTTCTGAATCCTCCACTACACGTCCTTGGAATAAACGAGTAGAAGTAGCCATTACAGTATCTCCTTTAGCAGCCTTCTCTTGGTTACCCATACAAAGGTTACAACCAGGGCGCTCTAAGTACATAATATTTTCATATTCTGTACGAGTATTTGTTTTAGGTAAAAGATCGCTGAACTCAAAACCAGAGTATTTTTGTAAAAACTCCCAGTCTCCTTCTTCTTTTAACTCATCAATAATATTGTAAGTTGGAGCTGCAACCACTAAAGGTGCATTAAAAGTAACTGTTCCTTTTTGAGCCTCAATATTCTTAAGCATTTGAGAAACAATTTTTAAATCGTCTTTGTGTACCATACAAGATCCAACAAATCCTAAGTCTACTTTTTTATCTCCTTGGTAGAAAGAAAGCTCTCTAATAGTATCGTGCGTGTAACGCTTAGATACGTCTTCATTATTTACATCTGGGTCAGCAATCATTGGCTCATCAATAATATCTAAGTCAATTACTACCTCAGCATAATATTTAGCATTTTCATCTGGCGTTAAAGCAGGTTTTTCTCCTGATTTAATTTCTTTAATACGCTTGTTTGCTTTATTGATTAAACCTTGTAATACTGCTTTATCATTATCCATTCCTTTATCAATCATGATTTGGATACGACCTTTAGCAATTTCCAAAGATTCCACTAAAGTATCGTCTTGAGAAATACAGATAGAAGCTTTTGCTTTCATTTCTGCAGTCCAGTCTGTAAATGTAAAGGCTTGGTCAGCTAATAAAGTTCCAATATGTACCTCGATGATTCTACCTTGGAAAACGTTTTCTCCATTAAATTGTTGTAACATCTGAGATTGTGTAGCATGTACCACATCACGGAAATCCATGTGTTCTTTCATACTTCCTTTGAAAGTAACTTTTACAGACTCTGGAATTGGCATAGAAGCCTCTCCTGTTGCTAAAGCCAAAGCTACTGTACCTGAATCGGCTCCAAAAGCAACTCCTTTACTCATTCTAGTGTGAGAGTCACCTCCAATGATTATCGCCCATTCATCCACAGTAATATCGTTTAATACTTTATGAATAACGTCAGTCATTGAGTGGTATTCTCCTTTAGGGTCACGAGCAGTAATCAAACCGAAGTCATTCATAAAGCGCATTAACTTAGGAATATTTGCTTGGGCTTTTTTATCCCAAACCGATGCAGTGTGACATCCTGATTGGTAAGCACCATCTACAATTGGTGAAATTACAGTTGCAGCCATAGCTTCTAATTCCTGAGCTGTCATTAATCCTGTAGTATCTTGAGATCCTACAATATTAACCTCTACTCTAACATCCGATCCAGCGTGTAATACTTTACCTGGAGTAACTCCAACAGCATTTTTATTGAAGATTTTTTCCACAGCAGTTAATCCTTGTCCTTCTACAGAAATCTCTTTCGATGGAGCATAAACAAGCGGTGGAGTAATTCCTAATAATTTTGCAGCGAATGTTTGTAACTTCTTACCAAATACAATAGCGTAAGATCCTCCTGCTTTGATAAACTCCATTTTCTGAGGAGTTAAAGCCTTAGAGATATCGATTAACTCAGTATCTTGATTATATAATTTTTTTGTCTTTGTATCAATAGTTAAAACAGTACCTGTTTCTACAGAGTAAACTTGCTCTAAAATAGGCTCGTCTTTCTCATTTCTAAGTACTTCTCCATTAGCATCTGTTTTCTTTACCCAGTTTTTAAGGTCTAAACCAATACCACCAGTAACATCAACTGTTGTTAAGAAAATAGGAGAGATCCCGTTTGTTCCTCCAACAATTGGAGCAATGTTTACAAATGGCACATAAGGGCTAGCTTGTTTTCCAGTCCAAAGAGCTACGTTATTCACTCCTGACATTCTAGAAGAACCAACACCCATTGTTCCTTTTTCTGCAATTAACATTACACTTTTATCTGGATGTAAAGCCTGTAGAGCTCTAATTTGTTTTTGCGCCTCAGGAGTAATCATACACTGTCCGTGTAATTCACGATCCGAACGAGAGTGAGCTTGATTTCCTGGAGATAATAAATCGGTTGAAATATCCCCTTCTCCAGCGATAAAAGTAACTACTTGGATTTTTTCTGCTACATCTGGTAATTCTGTAAAGAATTCTGCTTTAGCATAGCTCTCAATAATATCCTTAGCAATTACATTCCCTTTTTCAAAAGCTTCTTTTAAACGGTCTGTATCTGCATCGTATAAGAATACTTGTGTTTTAAGTACTTTAGCTGCCTTCTCCGCAATAGCAATGTCATTTCCTAATGCAAGGTCTAATAAAACCTCGATAGAAGGTCCACCTTTCATATGTGACAATAACTCAAATGCAAAGTCAGGCGTAATTTCCTCTACTTTTACTTGACCTAAAATGATTTCTTTTAAAAAGCTTGCTTTTGCTCCAGCAGCACTTGTAGTACCTGGTAAAACATTATAGATAAATAAACGTAAAGATTCCTCACGATCTGCGTGATTGATATCTCTAATTTGCTCAATAATCTCGCTTAATAACTCAGCGGTGTCAATTGGCTTAGGATTTAATCCTGTTTTTTTTCTTTCTTCAATTTCGTTGATGTAATCCCTATAAAGGCTCATAATTATTATCTTTTGAATACAAGAAGTTAACTGGTGTTTAAAGATCCGAACCTTTTATTGCCAATCAACCTCTTAAAAATTATACATTTTACTTTTCAGCAAATCCTCAAATGCCAAACTTTCCCTCTACCAAACTATGTTAAAAAAAGAAAGCTTCAAGGTAATTTTCTCTGCCTAAACAAAGAGTAATTACCCCAATCACCTACCAGGTAAACACAGGGTAAAAACAAGGTAGCCTTAGGATTCCCTATTTTTAATCAACGCAAATTTAATCAAAGTAATTCATATTCAAAAATTTTTACTTAAAGCTACAATTCAGAGAATTATTATTTATAAAGATTCTATTTTGATGATAAAAATTCAATGTGTTTAATGTTTTGAGTCCATTTTTTTGATTTCATTTAAAATTTAATGCTTAAAATACCATTTTATAAACTTTAGACTTGTTTTAATAAAAAAATGACATTTTAGATAATTACTAAAATGTCATTTTTGATTATATGGATTATAATATTCTTATTTTTTCATCCAATTATTACGGAATTCGCAATCTCTAAATTCACCTTGAATATTGATATGTACATCTTTTAAGGTCTTAGCTACCCATTTTTGTACTTCCTCGGCTTGTTTTTTGTTTAAAGCCATGGTACGAACCTTAGTATAATCGTTTACAAAGTCTACTTTATGCTCTGCATACTTTTTATTCACTGTTACAATTTTGAAAGATTTTTGATTCATTCTTGGATCAAAACTCATTGTTACAGGAGATACCTCTCCTTGGTTTAAACCAGCTACTAATTGGTATAATTCACGATCCTCCATGTTGTTTAACTCAAAACGAGTTTCCATTGTCATTGGCTCTTTCATTATACCTCCGTTTAAACGGGTATCCTTATCATCCGAAGAAGATGCAGCTGCTTCCTCAAAAGTAATTTCTTTGTTAACTATCTTCTCGCGAATACCAGCAAGTTTTTGTTTAGCCTCCTCTAAGGCTTGATCTGTAGCTACAGGTGCAATTAACACATGGCGAACATCTAAATGTTGTCCTCTAATTTTTTCTAGATAGATAATATGGTAACCGAATTCTGTCTCAAAAGGTGCAGAAATTTCTCCTTCAGCTAAACTAAAAGCAACCTCTTTAAACTCTTTTGCAAAAGGGTCTTTTTTAGTAATAGAATAAAACCCACCATTAGATGAAGAACCTGGATCCTCACTAAATAGTACCGCTTTACTAAAGAAACTAGCTCCATTGTTTAATACATCGTCTCTCATTTCATTAAGACGATCGATTACCTTTTGCTTTTGTTCTTTACTTACCTCTGGTTTAACAACAATTTGAGCAATCTCTACCTCATCTCCTACCATAGGAACTTTGTCCTCTGGAATGCTTAAAAAGAACTGTCTTACTTCCTCTGGAGTAATGGTTACTTTTTTCACAATATGCTGTTGCATATTTTCAGTTAACTTATTTTGCTTTACAATATCAAAGAAATAAGAACGGAATTCCTCTTCACTTGATTTATTATAAAAAGCTAAAATCTTATCCATAGAACCAACTCCTTCGATCATACGGTTAATTTGCTCGGACATAAAAGAAGTAACTTCACTATCTGGCACATCTAAACTATCTTGAACAGCTTGGTGAGCAAATAATTTATCTTCTAAAAGACGCTCAAAAATCTCACAACGAGAAAGGTAATCTACTGGGGCATTTTGAGCTTTTAACTCTAGTAAAGTTTTATCTATTTCTGAATCTAAAATAATATACTTACCAACTACACCAACAACTCCATCAATCTTTCTTTTGCCTTGAGGGGCATTTTGACCATGTGATAGGCCAATAAAAGACAAGGCCATTGCACAAACTATCCACGTGGTGGCTTTAAAAAACTTCATACTTTTTATTGTTTTTTGCATCATTTAAAATATCTTCTTGTATTTGCTTTAACAAAGAAACCTTGCGCTGATTTAAAACCAGTAAACGCAAAGAATTCTTTATATAATCATAAGGAATTTGATCTCCTTTATTTTTCACTTCTTTTACCTTGACAAAATAAGTACTATTTTGATCATCTACCTCAAAAATTGTATTATTTTTTAAGTAACTACTTTTATTCTGAGGATCCAGAAAAGGTAATTTTTGGTATAAGTATTTTACATCTACCCAAACCGAGTCATTTAATCCATAGGATTTCATCTGAAGGGTTTGCTCTGATAAAGAGGCAAACTCATTTGTTTTTGAACTATTGAACTTCTTTTTAATACTGGCATAATTTGCATTGTCCTTTAAAACGTTCACATAGGCCAATTGCACTAACATATCCTCTACCGTCAAAGTCTTTTGGAACTCTTTGTAATAGCTCTCTAAATCGCTTTCTACAACAAGGGTATCGATTTTACTTTGTACCATATTTTCCAAATAGGCTTTAATCTTTAGATCCTTAGCATAGTTATCTACCAAAATATGTATTTGCTCCTGTTCTACTGGAGATAGGTTAAACTCCGCTACATTAGATAATAACTCTTTGGTAGCCCATTTTTCAATAAAACGATTAACCACTACTATACTATCTTTGGAACCTTGCAAATTTTGTCCAAAAACATCCAAGGATTCTTTGGGTAAATACTTGTCCCCTACCCTTGCTAAAGCATCTTGGCCTTGCTGGGTCGTATTAGGAGTAGTACAGGACTGTAAAAAAGCCATCGCTATTAGAAAAACACTGCCTATCCAATAATTTGTTTTTTTCATCCTTTATATGCGTTTTAAGTCAGGTAGATTGATTTTAATGCATCTACAAAAATAGTCAAATACTCTAATGTTACTATTAATATGTAATGCTAATTTCAAAATAAGTGGTTTAGAGCTGGAAAACCTAACATTTTAATATATTATTTAGTTTTAAAAACCACCCAAAACCCCGTTGTATTTAGTTTTACAAAATCCTTATAAAATAAAAACTACCTATTTCAAGGAAATATAGCTACTTTTGTAGACTAAAATTTTTAATAATGAGTTTTTTAAAGGAAATCGATCGCAGAAGGACATTTGGGGTAATTGCGCACCCGGATGCTGGTAAAACAACTTTGACAGAGAAGTTACTTCTTTTTGGTGGAGCTATTCAAGAGGCTGGAGCAGTGAAGAACAATAAAATAAAAAAAGGAGCTACTTCTGACTTTATGGAAATTGAACGCCAAAGAGGGATTTCAGTTGCTACCTCTGTTTTAGCCTTTAATTATAAAGATAAAAAAATAAACATTTTAGATACACCCGGACACAAGGATTTTGCTGAAGATACTTTTAGAACATTAACTGCCGTAGATAGTGTTATTGTAGTAATTGACGTGGCTAAAGGAGTAGAGGAACAAACCGAGAAATTAGTTGAAGTTTGTAGAATGAGAAACATCCCTATGATTGTCTTTATCAATAAATTAGATAGAGAAGGTCGTGATGCTTTTGACTTAATGGATGAAGTAGAGCAAAAACTACAATTAAAAGTAACCCCACTTAGCTTCCCAATTGGAATGGGAGCTGATTTTAAGGGAATCTATAATATATGGGAAAAGAACATCAACCTTTTTAGCGATGATAGTCGTAAAAACATTGATGATGTTATCTCCATTAAAGACATCTACTCTACAGAATTAAATTCCCTTGTTGGAGATAAAAGTGCAAATACTTTAAAAGAAGACTTGGAAATTGTAGAGGGTATCTATCCTGAATTTAATGCTCAAGAATACAAAGATGGGTTACTACAACCTGTATTTTTTGGTTCTGCTTTAAATAACTTCGGAGTAAGAGAGCTTTTGGATTGTTTCATTGAAATTGCACCTTCTCCTACTGCAAAAGAATCTACCACAAGAGTAGTTGAGCCAAGAGAAGATTCTTTCTCAGGTTTTGTATTTAAAATCCACGCTAACATGGATCCAAAGCACAGAGACCGCTTGGCTTTTGTGAAAATTGTCTCTGGAACCTTTGAAAGAAACAAACCTTATTTACACGTTAGACAAGGAAAGAAACTAAAATTCTCTTCTCCTAATGCTTTCTTTGCAGAGAAAAAGGAAATTGTAGATATTTCTTTCGCAGGAGATATCGTAGGTTTACACGATACTGGTAACTTCAAGATTGGAGATACCCTAACCGAAGGAGAAATCATGAGTTTTAAAGGTATTCCTAACTTCTCTCCAGAACACTTCCGTTATATTAACAATGCCGATCCAATGAAATCTAAGCAATTAGAAAAAGGAATCGATCAGTTAATGGACGAAGGAGTTGCTCAGTTATTCACCCTTGAGATGAACGGACGTAAAGTTATTGGAACAGTTGGTGCTCTTCAATACGAAGTAATTCAATACCGTTTAGAGCATGAATATGGAGCAAAGTGTATCTATGAAAACTTCCCTGCTTATAAGGCATGTTGGGTAAGTCCTGATGATCCAAAGAATGAAGAGTTCAAAGAATTCAAGCGTATTAAGCAAAAATTCTTAGCTCATGATAAATCAGGTCAATTAGTATTCTTAGCCGATAGTGAGTTCTCTATCCAAATGACACAAAGTAAATTCCCAAGTGTAAAACTTCGTTTTACTTCAGAAAAAATACAATAATACTTTTGTAATAAGTAATAGATATAAAAGCACCTTAAGTATATTTACTTAGGGTGCTTTTATTTTATTCAAACACCTAGCAACCTTTTAGGTTACTAGAAAATTTTAGTCAACACAATATTCAAAAGTAAGTAGATAACTCTTGCATTGAAGTTATCTTTCTTTTTATACAATACCCCCTTACTTCTTTATCCATTCCCTGGCTTTGTGTTATATTTGTTTTATAGAAAACATTCCTTTTAGCCCCTTATCATGTTAGATAATAGTATTGAATTTGAA
This sequence comes from Myroides sp. LJL115, assembly GCF_054871665.1. NCBI lineage: Bacteria > Pseudomonadati > Bacteroidota > Flavobacteriia > Flavobacteriales > Flavobacteriaceae > Myroides > Myroides sp. LJL115. Next base: position 39,995 of record NZ_JBTXLS010000004.1, read on the forward strand.
TTATTAGACAATCAAAGCCCAACTCCTTATAACCTTTTGTTACTAGCAGATGAGACAAAACAGGCAATAGATAAATATGTATTTGACTCCAAAGTCTACCTTGGAAAACAACAAAGGCAAATCATAGGGGTGTTTTGTCTTTACAAAATAGATTCTAGTACAGTGGAGTTAAAAAACATAGCTATAGATACAAAGTTTCAAGGCAAAGGATATGGCTCAGTTTTCATGCAATTCATTAAAGAGTTGTTAAAGGGAAAATATGAAAAATTAATTGTGGGCACACCGGATATTGCCAATCGACAAATTAACTTTTATCAAAAAAATGGCTTTGTAAAAAGTGGTGTACGAAAAAATTTCTTTATCCAAAACTATGATAAGCCGATTGTAGAAAATGGGATACAATTAAAAGATATGGTAATTCTAGAGTGTTGCTTATAAAGACATTGTAATAAGATAGACAATTAATAGGTAGTAAATTACTCTTCTAGTTAGGTAAAAAAAAAAGGGGCTGTCTTCAATTGTGAGACAACCCCTTTTTTTAATATTTCTATAAAAAGGAATTAGATCCCTTTCATTTGCTCTTTCATCATTTTAACCTGGTCCTTTAACATACCTTGCTTGTCTAATTTAACAGCTTCAGATAAAAGTTTAGTTGCCTCAATCTTTCTGCGTTTGGTCATTGCAATACCTGCTAACTGTAATTTAGCCATAGCCAAGTCTTGGTCCATATTAAGACCTAACTCAACGGCTTTTTTCATGTATTTCTCTGATGCATTTAAATTAGTCTGAGAACTCATAATACCAAGCAAGTAGTTATAATAACCGTTTTGTTTGCGTACAAGTGCAGTTTCTGGATCTTTAATTTTCATTAACCATTTTTTTGCTCCTTCGAAATCTTGCTTTCTAAGTTTTAAAAATGCCAATAAAATAAATTCATTCTTGTAATATAACAAGATAACGATTGCCGTTAAAAATAAAAGGAAAATTCCATTCCCTATATTACTCTCAACAAACTGCCAAATAGCTAAAGCAAATAATACTCCAGCGATACCTAATTTAATATATCTGTGAAACATCTATGTATTTTACTAATGTTATAAAAAAGCAAAGTTAATAAAAAAGCCGCATTTTTAAAACAAAAAGCGCTTTGAATTACTTTGCACACTAAACCTAAGGCACTTACCCTAGCCTATGTCTTTAAAAAGGTATAGACTTTTGGATTATTATACTTTTATCTACTAAAATTCCAGAGAAAAGGACCATAGAAAAACCTTGCCCTCGTATTACAAACCTTGTATGTAACCAACGTCAATATGAGTGAAGCACTCCACTATAAAATCCGCCGTAGAATAATCCTGGTCTTTAGAATTTATACTCTTATACCCTACTACTTTTATTCCCGCAGCGTTTGCTGCTTTAATACCGTTAGTACTGTCTTCAATTACAATACACTCTTTATGCTCACTGCATTTTGCCAAGCTAGCAGCATGCACAAAAATAGCTGGATTTGGCTTACTTTTCTCAAAATCCTCCCCACTTACAATATGAGTAAAATAAGGGTATAGGTTAAAACGCTTAAAAACTCGGTTAATAGTACTCTTTGAGGCAGAGGAAGCAACAATTAATTCTAAACCTTGAGCATGTAAATCGTGGATTAACTTCTCTACTCCTTGGATTAATTCTAAATCTGGTTTAGTATCAAAAGCATCATTAAAAATAGCTCTTTTACGCAACACAAGTTCACTTGTATCTATAGCTATAGGGAAAACTTGTTTAATTTTATCGTAAGTATTCTTTGTTGATCCTCCAGTAAAAGAATTATACATCTGTGGAGTCATATCAATCCCTAATTCTTCAAAGTGTTGGTGGTAGGCATAATGATGAACAGGCTCTGTATCTACAATAACACCATCCATATCAAAAATAACTGTACGTATCATTTTAATTTTTTTTTTACAAAAGTAAGCATCCTATAGCTAAATATCCATCTGTTTATCTATTTTTACATTTTTACATGAATAACTATTCTTATACCCTGTATTTTTGAACAATAGCCACGATACTTTACTTAAACAACTGCAAGACCCCTTGACAAAGCATACTGCATTTGCCCAGTTAGTAGAGCTTTATCAAAAAAGATTGTACTTACATATTCGAACTATTGTCTTAAATCACGAGGATACCGACGATGTACTACAGGAGACCTTTATCAAAATCTACCAAAATATAGATTCCTTTAAAGGAGAAAGCCAGTTATTCTCGTGGATGTATCGCATAGCCACAAACCAGAGTCTAGACTTTTTAAAGGCCAAAGCCAAAAAGAATAAAATATCTAACCAAGAAATCAACGAAATTATCCTACAAGACTTACAGCAAGATGAGTATTTTGATTACTCTAATGCCAGTATTCTCTTGCAAAAAGCAGTAAATGCACTTCCGGAAAAACAACAACTGGTCTTTAAAATGAAATATTTTCAAGACATGGATTATCAATCTATGTCCGATATATTACAAACTAGTGTTGGCGCCTTAAAGGCCTCTTACCACCACGCTGTAAAAAAAATAGAACATTTTTTAAAAGACCATTAAACCTTTAGATAAAATAATAGTCTAACAAGAAAAGGTTATAATACATTACCTATGGAAAAAGATCCTTTTAACAACAACCAGCCTTTTAAAATGCCATCACAAGAGTACTTTGATGACTTTTCAAAAAGACTGCTAAATAAAATTGAACAAGACCAAAATGTCCAAAAACCCGCAATAGTAAAGCTTAAAACTAAAAGAAAATACTATTACATGGGCATTGCAGCAAGTATAATGCTTGTTTTGGCACTGCAAATCATCCAGCTAAATAATTCTAAGAATGCTTTTAGCAATGATGAATTACAAGACTATATTCAGTATGATACTCACCTTGGATTATCTACCGAATTTATTAATTCCTTCGATCAAGAAGATATTTTAGAATTAGAAAAAAATATCCGCATTAACAATCAGGAATTAAATGACTACGTACTAACAAATTTAGACCTTGAGTATTACTTAATTGATTAACAATGAATAAAATTATCCTCCTTATAATCGTCTTTTTAGGCTCTTTCCAACTTATAGGGCAAAACAAAGCGGATCAGATTCGCTCCTTGAAAATTGCCCATTTAAGCTCTGTTTTGGATCTAACACCTGAGGAAGCAGAGAAATTTTGGCCTATCTACACCAATTACGATAAAAAAATGCATGAATTACGTCACAATGATATTGTGCGTTTTATAAAAGACTCGGATATATCAGCTATTGAAGATTTGTCCCAAAGTCAGGCAACAACTAAAGTAAATGAGCTTTTAAACTTTGATAGTGATTATTTTACCACTAGAAAACAATTCATTAAAGATGCCCAAAAAGTGATTTCCAATAAGAAGATTTTGACCTTAAAAAAGGCAGAAGATGATTTTAATCGTAGTTTACTCAAAAAGTATAGAGAAAATAAGTAATTTTAAAGTAGAGATACCCTATAAAATAACTTAATATTAATAGTTAATAGCCCGCAAAAACGTATCTTTGTGGGCTATTTTTATAAAATACATTATAATAATGAGACTACACAGAAACCTTGTATTTACAGTAATCGACTCTTTAATGGCAATCTTCAATGAAGGAGAATATGCAGATAAAATGGTTGCTAGAGCTTTGAAAAAAGATAAACGATGGGGATCTACCGACCGTAAATTCGTTGCAGAAACAATTTACGAGATTGTTAGATGGAAAAGACTGTACGCGGAAATCGCCGAGGTAAAAGAACCATATACTAGAGATGATATTTGGCGCATATTCGCAGTATGGGCTGTTTTAAGAGGAATTACTCTTCCAGATTGGAAGTATTTTGAAAATACTCCAGCTCGTCGTATCAAAGGACGCTTTGATGAACTTACTAAAACTAGAAAGTTCAAAGAAGCTATTCCTGATTGGATTGATGAATTAGGAGTAAAAGAATTAGGAGAAGAAACTTGGAGTAAGGAAATTGCTGCTCAAAATCAACCTGCACAGGTTATTTTGCGTGTAAACACCCTTAAAACAACAAGAGAGAAACTACATGCAATCTTAATGGACTTGGATATTGAAACTATTCTACCACAAGATTACCCTGATGCATTAATTTTAAAGGAAAGAGCAAACGTATTTTTAACGGATGCTTTTAAAGAAGGACTTTTTGAAGTACAGGATGCTTCTTCTCAGCTTGTTGCACCGCTTTTAGATGTACAACCAGGTATGCGCGTAGTAGATACTTGTGCTGGTGCAGGAGGAAAAACGCTTCACCTAGCTTCTTTAATGCAAAATAAAGGACAAATTATTGCTATGGATATTTACGAAAGTAAACAAAAGCAATTAAAAATTCGTGCAAAAAGAAATGCTGCTTTCAATATCGAATACCGTATTATTGAGGGAACAAAAACTATTAAAAAATTACACGAAAAAGCAGACCGTGTTCTAATTGATGCTCCATGTAGTGGACTTGGTGTTCTAAAAAGAAACCCAGACAGTAAATGGAAATTACAACCAGAATTTGTAGAAAACATCCGCCAAGTTCAACAACAGGTATTACAAGATTATTCTAAAATCTTAAAACCTGGAGGAAAACTTGTTTATGCTACTTGTTCTATCTTACCATCAGAGAACCAGGATCAAATCCAAAAGTTCTTACAAAGCGAAGCTGGAAAAGATTTCGAATTTGTGGAAGACCACAAAATTCTTTCTCACCAATCTGGTTTTGATGGATTCTATATGGCTTTATTGCACAGAAAAAACAAATAGTTTTTCTTTTTAAACAAATACTAACCTATTAAAATTACCCCTAGATTTTTAAAATGAAAAAAATCTCTTTTATCGTATTGGCTTTAGCTTTAAGCTTTAGCGCTTTTTCTTGCTCTAGTAGCGACCAAGGACATTTAGATGGTATTGAAAAACCTAGTGAACCGAATGAGCCTAGTGAACCGAATGAGCCTAGTGAACCGAATGATTCTACTTACCTTATTCCTGCAGATTTAAAGGAATACTACCAATCAGTAGATTTTTCAAAAAAAGGAGAAGAGTTATTTACAGAATTACACCTTTTAACTAAAGATACTCACACTAGAGAACTTAACTATATGTGGGACCATATTAAAAATACCGACTTAACCCCAGAGGGAAATGAGGTTTATTTACTTTATGGACACAAAGGTGTGACTACGGGTCAACAAGCTTATACAAGAGGAAAAAACAAAAATAGTGGTAACAAAGGGGACTGGAATAGAGAGCACGTTTATGCAAAATCGCTGGCTACTCCAAGATTAATTGGAAGTAATAAATCCCCAGATGCAGGAACAGATGCACATAACTTAAGAGCAAGTGATGTACAATGGAATGCAGCTCGTGGAAATTTAATGTTCATTGATGGAGAGGGATTCTCTGGTAAAGTAGAAAACGGATGGTACCCTGGAGATGAGTGGAAAGGGGATGTAGCTAGAATGATGATGTACATGTATGTTCGCTACCAAGACCAATGCTTGCCTACAGGAGTTGCTATTGGACAAACAAATGAAATGGATCCAAATATGGTTAACATCCTTTTAGAGTGGAATGCAGAAGATCCAGTATCCCAAGTAGAAGTACAAAGAAACGACTACTTAGGAAATTTAGAGAATGAATTTGCTCAAGGGAACAGAAACCCATTTATTGACAATCCTAATTTAGCTACCCAAATTTGGGGTGGACCAAAGGCAGAAAATCTTTGGAACTAAACTAGAGTCAATTAATTATATAATAAAGTCCGTCTTAAAAAAGACGGACTTTATTATTTTATATACCTACCTAATAGTCTACTTAACACCTATTGCCTTCAAACCACTGTTGAAACTCCCCTTGATAAGTAGAACCAATAGGGATAATATGCTGCTGTATAAACAAACGATTTCTCTCTATGCTATCGATCCTTGCTAAGTTTATAATATAGGATTTATGAATGCGCATAAAGTTGTCTCCCTTTAACTTATCTAGTAATCCTTGCATGGTCCCAAGGCTAATTAGTTTTTCATTTTCTAAGTGAATTTGCAAATAATCCTTTAGTCCTTGTACAAATAAAATATCTGAAAGAGCAATCTTCACCCACTTTAAATCTGTTTTAATAAACAAAAAATCTTCTTGCCTTTCTAAGGTTTGTTCTCTTGAGCTTTTCCTATAAAGTTCTTTTAGATCTTTTGGAACTATAAAACTTTCCAATAAGTTTTTCACTTTAGTATAACTGGAAAAAAAACGATTAAAGCTAATAGGCTTTAATAGATAATCTAACACGTTGTGCTTATAGCCTTCTAAAGCATACTCACTATAGGCAGAGGTTATAATATATTTCTGATTACTCCCTAGTATACTCATCACTTGAATCCCTGTTAAGTCAGGCATCTGAATATCAATAAAAACAAGATCTACTGGATTGTCTTGTAAAAAAACAACCCCTTGTAAAGCGCTAGTACTTGAACCTATAAGCTCTAGGGCAGGTATTTTCAATATATATTGTTCTAAAAGAGAAATAGCCTGTGGCTCATCTTCTAAAATATAACAGGTTAACTTCTTCATAGATTAATTTGCATTTCACATGTATACTTATCTTTATCCTTAAGGATAAAGATAGAGTGTTTACTTGGATAAAAAAGAGCTAATCTCTTTTTTACATTCTCTATCCCTACTGCACCTTGGCGATCCTTTTGCTTTTCAATAAAGTGATTCTCTACTTTAAAAACAATCTTTTCTGAACTCTGTTTTAAATAGATTATCGTAGTAAAGTTAGTATCATCTAAGAGTGCGTGTTTATAAATATTTTCGACAAAAGGAATAAATAAAAGCGGACATACTAAAACCGAGCCATCGCAAATATCTGTAGTAAATACTACATTACTTTTCCTAGCAAATCTGAGCTCCTCCAATTCCATATAACTTTGAATATAGGCTATTTCCTTCTCTAATGCGATTTGCTCCTTATGGGAATAATAGGTAACATAACGCATTAATTCACTAAGCTGCTCTATAGCATCTAAAGCTGTATCTTTCTTTTGATATACTAAAGAGTAGATATTATTTAATGTATTAAACATAAAATGAGGGTTAATCTGAGATCGTAAGAAGCTCATTTCTGCTTTATTTTTATTCTCTAAAGCTTGAATGTAATCCTTTTGAACTTGCATATAATGCACATAAAGCCACATTATAATACAACAGAAAACAGAATAGCTACCGTAATATAAATTGTCATAGATATAAAATAAAGAACCAACACCTTTATTATAATTTGTTACACCTATAAACCATAAAAGTAGAAGCTCTTCCACTATAAAGCGAACAATGATAAAACTAGCAAAGGCACATAATACCCCTAATAAAATACGCCCAATATTTTTGGAATAGAAAAATTTAGGGATGACAAAAAAATAATTAATATAGAAGCTAATCATGCAAATTAATGTAAAAAAAACTTCATACCAACGAAAATAGAATACTGACCCCAGATCATCCTGTTTTTTTAGTGTCCAATCAAACTCCAAGTCAAAAGTACTATTAGAGGTCGCTACTAACCCTGCATTTAAAATAAAAAGAATCCAAAACACACTATGAATCCAAATTATGGTAGACTTTGCCATATCTAATTAATAATATTTATATCTCAAATATAAACTAGAACAACCTATTTTACTGCCTATTTTTCGACCAACTATAAATAAACTACGACTAAAGCCCAATTTACCACTTTAAAGCATAAAGTACATTGTTACTTTAAGATGACGCATAAAAGAGGCCTTTGGTCGAAAAAGCAGAATAAACCAGTAGTAGAATAATCATTTTTGAAAAAAACATCATGCGAAATATTATTTTTACTATTGTATTATTACTAAGTAGCTTCTTACTCTCAGCCCAAGAAGTAGTAGTAAAGGGAAACTTTGTAAACCTTCAGCGACAAGGTACAAATTACACCTTAGAAATTATCAATACTTCCAATCTTATAACCTATCCAACCAAAATTGAACAAGACGGAAGATTTCACAAAGCCCTAGAAAAGGGAGAATACCTGTTATTGATCGAACAGAATAATTTATTTTGGCAAAAAAACATTCTTTTAAACAATGATTTGGATCTAGGTAAGATCTTCCTAGATACCGATAACTCACTAGATACCCAATTAGAAAACATCACTATTACAACTAAAGAAAAAATTCTACAACACAGCAAAGACAAGGTCATTTATAATGTGCAAAACAATCCCCTTGCTATAAATTTAAATACCATGGAGGCTATGGAGTTATTACCTGGATTTACTATAAAAAACCAAGAACTACACCTTAGTGGTAAAAGTGGTATAATCTTACTTATCGATGGCAAACAGACCTACTTAAGCCAGGAACAACTAAACCAATACCTTCAAAACACAAGCGCCTCAGATATCAAATCCATTGAGCTTCTGCGCTCCCCTGGGACTAAGTACCAAGCTAGTGGTAATGTAGCAGTGGTGAATATAATTACTAAAAAACCACTTAAACAAACCTATTATGCCAGTTTTCGTGGTAATTATAGAAGATCCGAAAAGTCCTCTCAAAGTTATAACGCTTCTTTAAATTTGAACAAAGATAATTTCCATTTACAAGCTCAAGGCAATCTAGGAGATAGAAGGTTTTTAAGACAATGGAATAACGATATTTTTTATCCTCTGCAAACCTGGGAGTCAAGAAGTAAAACCAACGCTAAAAATTTATTCTACAATTTTCGCATTTTCTCTTCTATGCAACTAAGTTCTTTATGGGAGGTGGGATTACAGTATAGTAATAATTCCTACAATTACAAAGGTATTACTAACGAAAACACAAAAGTAATACAAGATAAAAACCTTATAAAAACACTCACAGGCCCAGGGGCGACAAAGCAGAATTATAGACAAAACATCTTTAGTCTATATACTACTTACACTATAGATACCTTGGGTAGTAAATTATCGGTAGATTTAAGCCAAATCACCAACAATAGTCCAGAGAATAACTCCACAGATAGTTATGTGAATTTCCCCAATCCCCCATACCAGGAACTTTTAATGCAAAGTAGTAGCTATAACAAAAACAAAGTTAACAGCATTGTATTTAAAGTAGACACAGATCTTATTTTTGGTAAAAACTCCCTTTCTTTTGGCGGTCGTTTATGGCATTCTAAAAGCACGAATAAACTAAATGGCATCCTAGAAGATTATACTTTAGAAAATCTACCAATAAAACTAATTAATGACAACTATATTTATAAGGAGAATAATCAAAGTATTTATGGTTCGATGGCCAGAGAATTAACACAAGGTCTCTACTTCAAAGTAGGCCTTAGACTAGAGGCTATGCAAACTAATTCCTTATTACTAACCCAGCAAACACCGCTAAAACAATCCTTTTTTCACTACCTACCTTCTTTATTCTTTTCCTATAAAGATAAGAGCAACAACCAGTGGAGCATCTCCTATGATAGAAGTTTACAACGTCCAAGCTTTGAGAGCCTTAATCCTTCAAGAGTGTATAACACCTATTATTCCTATAATGAGGGCAATCCATTTTTAACTCCTGTTAAAACCCAAAGTATTGCTATTAATAGTGTGATTTCCAATTATAATGCCACTTTATTTTACAATAAGTATAAAAATCTATTTACTCAAGTGCCCCAAATAAACCCAGATACCAATGAAAACAACTTTATATGGATGAATTATTTAAACACCCAACAAATTGGCCTTATTCAAAACTATGCTTTACAGCCCTTACCCTTTTGGCACACCTCTAATGAGCTGAGCTTTAGCTATAATAAGACGCAAATTATACAAAAAACAGATCCAGATACCAAGGGATGGAGTGCCTATGCCTCTAGTTCAAACTCCTTTAATTTAAACTCGAATAAAACCTTAGCCTTCTCTTTTACGTATACTTACTACTTTAAAAGTGTTTACCAAAATTCCCATGAGTCCCCCTATTCTAACTTAGATATGAACTGGAGTTTAAAGCTCTTAAAAAACAAACTTCATATTACTTTAAGAGCTACGGATATTTTCAAGAGTATGCCAAGAAACTATGGACAAAGCAATGGAGTCCCCTTGCTTTTTTTCAATTATTGGGATAGCAGAGCACTTAGTTTTAATGTAATTTACACCATCGACAAAGGCCTTAAAAATAGTAGATCTACCTCTAGAGTAGAACAAGAACTCAATAGAAAATAGAACTTAAAATAGGTCAAAAAAGTGGAATTGTTTTTTTTAACTACTAAATACTTAATAACTTAGCAGCAGAATTAACAATTCCCACTTTAAACTATCGGCTTTATGTTCAGAAAAATACTCTTACCACTTCTTAGTGTTTTTATATTATCTATCCATGGTTGTTCCTCTTCGGACGATACCTTAGTGGAGACTACCCCACCGGTAGAAAAACCTGAGCCTCCTACAGATCCTGTTCTTCCTCCAGAAAAACCTGGAGAAAATAATGCCGATTATATTCCAATAGAACAAGATCAAAAGGCCTACTATAAACAAATAGATTTTACCCTAAGAGGAGTTGCTCTACAAAGTGCGTTACGCGAATTAGTAACTAAAACCCAAACACCCCTTTCTTATACACCAGGTATATGGGAGGCTAGTAAAATAACCGACCAAGATCCAGATAATCCGGATAATGTTTTACTTATTTATGGGTGGCCAAAAGGACAGGAGAAAACCATTTCGGAACTTCGCTCCTTTCCAAAGGATCAAAGGTATACTACTGCCAATGAGCGTTGGAAAAAATGGGAAAGAGAACACGTATATGCCAAAAGTAGAGCTAATCCAACCTTGCAAACAAGTAACTCTACCATGGATCTCACTATTGCTTATGTAGCAGGTAATGATGCCCATAACTTACGCCCAATCAATGGACTGATAAATGAAGAAAGAGGAAATAAGAAATTTGGAGATGCTAAGGGTAACTCTAGGGCTTTAGCAAATGGTATGTGGTATCCTGGAGATGAGTGGAAAGGAGATGTTGCCCGTATGCTTTTATATATGTACCTTAGATATGATCAGCAATGTTTACCAACCAATATTGCTAGTTTACCTTTACTTGTAGACCCTTTAACAGGTCAAAGAGATATGGTGCAATTACTTTTAAAATGGAATGCACAAGACCCGCCTTCTATTATTGAGCTACAAAGAAACCTTTATCATGGTAATAAACAAAACACCTATGCCCAAGGCAATAGAAATCCCTTTATTGACAATCCTCATTTAGCCAATTTAATCTGGGGAGAACAAATAAACTCTGAATTAATTGCCCCAAGTTTATGGGAAAAAATAGAGAGTGAACAATAGTAAGGCTATCTATGCCTGTTTTTTATGTCATTGCATTTTATTACTGAGAAATAAGTTAAGAATTCGATGTTTTTCAAAGCATTTTTTTTAACCTATTAATATACGCATCTTTGCAAAATTAAATTTAATCAAATCTTTTAAGATGTCTAAACATTATATTATTTGTCAAAATTGTAAAACGGAAAATGTAAACCAAGATTACTGTTCGAATTGCAATGAAATAATAAACATTCAACTCAAAAGAGAACTTACTCAAAAAAAGGTGGTAGAGAAAAGAATTCAAGAGGAAATTAATCGCCCACCTACTAAAATTGAAAAAAAGATTCAAGCCCTAGAGAACCACTCCAATATTCTTGTAAGAGGTGTAGTTGGTATAGTAAAGGGAGTATATGTTGTTGTAATGACAATTGGGGCTATTTTTGCCTATATAATCTCCATGATACTAGCTTAAAAACCATTTTATGAATCAAGATAAGTCTTTGCTAAATATATCCTTTAAACAGCTTCTTTGGGCCTTATGTGTCTTTATCGCAACTAGTATTTACATTTGTCAAAGAACAGGTCTACCACTTTATCCTTGGATCAATAATTATGTGAATGACTTTTTAACCCTACCTATTATTTTAAGTATAAGTTTATTTATTGTTAGAAAAATAAAAAGGGATCCCTTACTTACTTTACCTATCTACTTAGTTTTATTAGTAGCTAGTTTCTATAGTGTGTATTTTGAATTTTACCTTCCAAAGGTTACCTCTAGATACACTCAAGACCCTATAGATGTAGCTCTTTATTTTTTTGGAGGACTTGTTTATTATTTTATCAATAAACGCTACTAAAAAAATATGGCCTTATCTTTAATAAAGACAAAGCCATACCTATGTATTTTTCCTAAATTGTATTAAGCGATATTTATTTTTCTATAATCTTAAAAGATCTAATCTACTTTTGTTTTTTCTCAAACATTAGTTCTTTCACTTTTTCCTTGTCTTCTTTTTCTTTGTTTAAGTCAAACATCGTTCCAAAGACTCTATCCCAAAAAGTGTTACTTACCCCAAATCCTAATTCCTCATCCTTATAATGATGAAGATGGTGATTTCTCCACAAAGGCTTCATAAACTTAAATGGTGGGGCAAATGCATGTATAGCATAATGCATAGAAGCATATAGTAAATACCCAATCATAAAGCCAGGAAAGAATCCAAATGTGTATTCCCCTAGAATTAGATATTGTATACCAAAAATAATCCCTGCCAACAATATACTTGGTACTGGCGGCATAAAAAGCCTTTGTTTGTCCCTTGGATAGTGATGGTGATTACCATGAAAAATATAAGCTACTCGAGCTAAACTTTTGTTTTCACTTACCATATGAAACAAATACCTATGGGCTAAGTATTCAAAAAACGTCCAAAAAAGAACTCCTGAAAAAAACAATATTACCAAAGCTAAACCACTTAGATAATAGGTAGAGTATCCTACATATAATATATATGAAAGCAGTGGAATATACATTCCCCAAATAACCAAAGGATTCCCCTTTGTTAGCATCTCTAAATAAGGATTCTCAAATAATCTAGCTTGCCCCTTATTGTTAATTTTTTCGAATTTCATACAAACATTAACTTAACTTTAAGCTAATATATGTTTTTTACCATTCTAAAACAACACTTCCCCATGTAAATCCACTTCCAAAAGCAGCTAAAACTACGATATCTCCTTTTTGAATCTTACCTTGTTCAAAGGCTTGAGTTAAGGCAATTGGAATAGAGGCAGCAGTTGTGTTTCCAAAATACTGAATATTATTAAATATCTGATCATCTCTTAATTCAAACTTTTGCTGAATAAACTGAGAGATTCTCAAATTAGCTTGATGAGGAATAAGCATGTCAATATCCTTTACCTCTAAGTTGTTTGCTTTTAATCCTTCTTTGATTACCTCACTAAAGCGAACTACTGCATTTTTAAAAACAAATTGACCATTCATATGTGGGAAATAACTCTCATCTAAAGGATCATTTTCGGCTAGAATATCACTAACCCATCTACCTCCCATACCAGGAGCAATTAAGGCAAGTTCCTCGGCATATTGCCCCTCTGAGTGAAGATGGGTAGATAAAATTCCACTTTGATCTTCACTGCGCGATAAAACTGCAGCACCAGCACCATCTCCGAAAATAACAGAGACAGCTCTTCCTCTAGTGGTAAAATCTAATCCTTTAGATTGTACTTCAGCACCTACTACTAAGATGTTTTTGTACATCCCTGTTTTAATATATTGATCTGCTACGGATAAAGCATAAACGAATCCTGAGCACTGGGCTCTAATATCTAATGCACCTACAGTATCTAATCCCAATTCTTTTTGTAGAGTAACTCCGGGTCCAGGAAAATAATAATCTGGACTTAATGTAGCAAAAACCACAAAATCAATGTCTTTAGGTTCTACACCTGCACGCTCCATCGCAATTCTTGAAGCTTTCACTCCCATTCTAGAGGTACTGTCCTCTGGTAAAGAAACATGTCTTCTTTCTTGTATACCAGTTCTTTCTCTAATCCACTGATCGTTGGTATCCATAATCTTGGATAAATCATCATTGGTAACTATATTATCTGGAACATAGTAACCCAATCCTGTTATTTTAGATCTATACATTGGTTGAATTTGATTTAATTACCTAACAAAAATAACAATAATTCAATCAAGGTGGCCCTATTTAGGGATTAATTAGGCTTATAAGCAGGTAGATTTCAAATATTTAATCTATATTCGTGCCACTAACCAAACCTATTGTTAATGAAAATAATTAGAACAACAATTTTATCCTTATTCCTAGTAAGCGCCATGTACGCACAAGAAAATGTTACCTACCAGATGCCATCATCTGAGATTTTAGAATTAGCAGAATTCCAAAGAGCCCCAGCTGTTTCTATAGATAAAGACATGCAATATATGTTGCTATCTTATCGCGATACTTACAAAACTTTGGAAGACCTGAATTTAAATGAAATCAAATTAGCTGGACTTCGAATCAATGTAGATGCAAACATTTCTAGCACAACTACATTTGTAACTAACCTTAAAATAGGGCAAATTGGCTCTACAGTAGAGGTTCAAGTAAAAAACTTACCTGCTAACGCTCGTATTAGCAATATCACATGGTCTCCTGATCAAAGTAAAATTGCCTTTACAAACTCTGTAGCTAACGGAACGCAATTGTGGGTAGTAGATGTAAAAACAGCCATTGCAACCCAATTAACCGATGCTACATTAAATGCCAACTTAGGAAATCCAATTTCTTGGTATAATGACAATAAAAGAATCTTAGTTAATGTTATTCCTTCTAATAGAAAACCATTAATTGATACAAGTAAAAATATACCTGCGGGACCAATCGTTTCTGTAAGTGAGGGAGTAGTTTCTTCTAATAGAACTTACCAAGACTTACTTAAAAACAAAGCAGATGAAGCTAACTTTGAAACCTTAGTTACCTCTGAACTTCACACAGTAGATATGCAAGGTAATAGCACTTTGTTTAAAAAAGGAGATTTATACTTAAATCAAAGTTTCTCCCCTGATGGACAATATGTTTTAGTTAGTGTATTACAAAAACCATTCTCTTACCTAGTACCATTAAACCGTTTCCCAATGCAAAGTTCAGTTTATGACTTAGATGGGAACTTAATTAAGGTAGTAAACCAATTGGAGCTGAATGAAATTTCTCCAAAAGGTTTTATGGCTGTTAGAGAAGGAAAAAGAAGCATGAACTGGAGAGCAGACAAAGCAGCTACTTTATACTACGTAGAGGCATTAGATCAAGGAGATCCAAATATCGAGGTAGAATATAGAGACCAACTGTTTTCTTGGGATGCACCATTTAACCAAAATCCACAACCTTTAATTAAATTAAAACAACGTTTCTCAGGAATTGGCTGGGGGAATGAGCACTTAGCAGTAGTATATGAGCAGTGGTTTGACACTCGTAATATCAAAGCTTTCTTATTTGACCCTACTAAAGAAGACTCAGGTGTTTTAATCGAGGATAGAAACTCACAAGATGCCTATAGTGATCCAGGAAATTTTGAATTTACTAGAAACCAATTTGGTAGAAATGTTTTACTTATTAACAATGACAACCTTTACTTAATTGGAAGTGGTTTCACTCCAAAAGGACAATTCCCTTTTATTGATCAGTTCAATACAAAGACTTTAAAAACAAAAAGAATTTATCAGTCTACTTATACCGATAAAGCAGAGAATATCCAAAGTATAGAAGATATTAAAAAAGGACTAGTGCTAGTTTCAATCCAAAGTCCTACAGAATATCCTAACTATTATTTATTAAATATTAATAAGAAAAATAGCTTAACACCAATTACTCACTTCCAAAATCCATTCAAGGCTTTAGAAGGAGTACACAAAGAAATCATTACTTACCAAAGAGAAGATGGTCTTCCACTTTCTGGAA
This sequence comes from Myroides sp. LJL115, assembly GCF_054871665.1. NCBI lineage: Bacteria > Pseudomonadati > Bacteroidota > Flavobacteriia > Flavobacteriales > Flavobacteriaceae > Myroides > Myroides sp. LJL115. Next base: position 55,844 of record NZ_JBTXLS010000004.1, read on the forward strand.
CATTATACCTTCCTAAGGGATATGACAAAGAAAATAAAACAGAAAAACTACCGTTATTAATCTGGGCTTACCCAAGAGAATTTAAAGATAGAAATAGTGCTTCACAAGTAACTAATAACTCTAATGCTTTTACCTTCCCTAGCTATGGTTCATTTATCTACTGGGTAAATAAAGGATATGCAGTATTAGATGATGCTTCTTTCCCAATTGTTGGAGAAGGTACACAAGAGCCAAACGATACTTTCGTTGAGCAATTGGTTGCCAATGGTAAAGCGGCTATTGATGCAGTAGACAACCTTGGATACATTGATCGTTCAAGAGTTGGAGTTGGAGGTCACTCTTATGGAGCATTTATGACAGCTAACTTACTTACACATTCTGATTTATTCGCTGTAGGAATCGCGCGTAGTGGGGCTTATAATAGAACTCTTACTCCTTTTGGATTCCAATTAGAGCAAAGAAACTATTGGGAAGCACCTGAGGTGTATACCGATATGTCTCCATTTATGAATGCAGAGAAGATGAAAACTCCAATGTTATTAATCCACGGAGAGGCAGATAACAACTCTGGAACATTCACTCTTCAAACAGAGCGTTATTTCCAAGCTTTAAAAGGATTAGGAGCTCCAGTTAGAATGGTTATCCTACCAAAAGAAAGCCATGGATATGTTGCTAAAGAAAACATCATGCACACTTTATGGGAGCAAGATCAGTTCTTAGAAAAACACCTTAAAAATAAAAAGTAATACAACTTATTAGTTTTATAAATAAAAAGGGGTTGTCTCACAATTGAAGACAGCCCCTTTTTTACTTAATAAATATCGTGATTTACTTAGTATAATTCAATTATTTTATCTGAAATATAAATTATACCTAATAATTTACTCCTGAATGACTGCTAGGTAACCTTTATGAGATAGCCCCTTTTTTATTACAATCAAAAAAAATGTAATCCACAAAAGTAGATTACATTTATTTATATTGGTATACCTAAGGTATTATTGGTATTTCTTTAAAGCTAATTTAATCTGTGTTCCAGGCTCAATATATACTGGACTATCAAAACAAATACTTCTCTCAGGAGTCAAAGCACATTTAACTAAATAGCCGTCTCCTTTGAAGTAGTTATCCTCTATGGTTACATCTAGTTTACCTTTGGTATTACTACGCATTAACTGATGAGGATAGATTAACATTAGTTCATCAATTTGAGGATTTTCCATAAAGTCAGAGAAATACAATTCATTTACCTCTCCAAATAAAGAAGCTACATATTTACTACTTGGATATTCATATACCTCATGAGTAGGTCCTAAATCTACTACTTCCCCTTCTTTTAAGACGATTGTTTGATCTGCAAAGCCTAAAGTATCTAAACTATCATGTGTGGCTACAATACAGCTAATACCTTGTTGTTTTAAATAACTAAAAAGTCCGCGACGAAGCGAACTTCTCTTAGAGTAATCAATATGAGAGAATGGTTCATCTAATAAAAGCAACTCTGGATCACTTGCTAATACTCTAGCAAGAGCTACACGTTGTTGTTGTCCACCACTTAGATTTTTCACCTTTTGATCTGCGTACTTTTGTAAGTCAACAATCTTTAAAAGTTGATCAATACGCTCTTCTTTTTCCTGTAAATTCGTATTAGATAAATGTTTACCTACATTTTCCTTTACTGTTGTATAGGGCATTAAGTCGAAATCCTGAGCTAGGTAATGCATCTTTTCTGCTCCTGGAATTAGATTATAAGCTGGACCAAGTACTGGTTTATTATTCCAATAAATATTACCCTTATCCAAATCCTGCAGACCATAAATAAGTTTTAATAAAGTACTTTTCCCACAGCCGCTTTCTCCAATTAAAGCCACGTGTACGCCTTTTTCTAAAACTAAATCAATATCTTTTATGATGGTTTTCCCGGGTGTATAACTAAACGATATATTCTTAAGTACTAACATTATTATTTTTTATGAGATACAAATATAATAATAATAACATATTTGAAAACGAAACTAGATTTTAATATCTGTTTTTTTATCCTAGCACTACTATTTTACTACATTTTTATAAAAGCATTGTATTTTTCTTGGTACTTGTCTATGCATTTCTCTACTATAAAATTCCCACTAAAAACACCAAATATCAAAGGTTAGAGCAAATTATAAATTACAAAAACACACCTATACACTTCAAAGCAAATACATTAAAGAAAGCAATTATCCTATGATTTATATCAAGGTTAAAACTATTTTTTAATCCAAACTTACCGAGATTTTAAAAAACTACACCCATGAAAATACCCATGCAATCTTTTCACATTCCTGTAATGGGATTAGCCTATACCATTGATACTCCAATACGAGTAGCCCAATATGGAATCTCTTCTGTGGTTTCTGTAATGGACGATGAACTTATGGAGCAACTCAATTGTTTTTACAGTGAAAAATTCAAATTACCTTATGAGAAAATATCCAGAAAAGTGGAAGATTTCAGAGCTAAAAGAATAACTAATTACCTTAACACTCTAGATACGATTGTAAAAAAGAACATAGAGTCTTTAAAGCAGAACTTATTAAACAACCCAGGGTCCATTACAGACTTTATTGGAATGTTACCTAAGAGTTCTGTAATAAAGGAGCATCTTCAAAAGTACATAGATGGTCATATTTGCTCTAGAAAAATCAAAGATTTTTTAGATACCCACTTACACGGAGGAGATATCGATGTAAATATTATGACCAAAGTAGATAGACAAGCTTTTGATAAAAACACCCCCTTACCTACTTTATACAATGATGCGCATGCTGCTTTAAGGGGATATGCCCAAAGCAATCTGCAATCTAGTGTTGTTTTATCGGCTGGAATGAATCCTAAATTATTTTCTTATTTTGAATCTTTCCCCGACTTTTTCCCGAGTGAAAAAGGAGAGCTCAACAAAAAGATCGTACTTAAAGTAAGCGATTACCGTTCTGCTTTATTACAAGGAAGTTATTTAGCAAAAAAAGGATTATGGGTAAGCGAATACAGAGTGGAATCTGGGTTAAATTGTGGAGGACATGCCTTTGCAACCCAAGGCTTTTTACTTGGGCCTATCTTACAAGAATTTAAAGACAATAAAGAAAAGCTTCAAGAGACTATTTTTGCCCTTTTACAAACGGCATTAACCCAAAAAGGGTTAAGAGTACCAACCCATAAAATGCCAATTAAAATATCTGCTCAAGGTGGAGTAGGAACAAATGCCGAGCATCAACTTTTACTAGACTATTACAAGGTAGACTCCGTGGGTTGGGGTAGCCCCTTTTTATTAGTAGAAGAGGCTACTTCGGTGGATAAAGCAACTAGAGAGCTTTTGCAAAATGCACAAGAGAAGGATCTTTATTTAAGCAACTACTCTCCTTTAGGCATCCCCTTTAATACCATAAGAGGCAGTAGTAATGATTTCTATAAAAACCAACGTATAAAACAAGAAAAACCAGGCAGCGCGTGTACGCGTAAGTATCTTGCTTTAGATACTAGCCATGATGCAAAAGGACTTTGTAGTGCTTCTTCTAAGTTTCAGAAAATTGCCCTAGAAAAGCTCGAGGCGCAAAGAAAAGAATTTAGCCTAATGGTCTATCAAAACAAAAAAGAGGCCATCACCCAAAAAGCCTGTCTTTGTATTGGATTATCTAACCCTAGTTTAATGGAACATAACCTTGATATCAAAGGTCAAAAACAAGGAGTGGTTATTTGTCCTGGCCCTAATATGGCTTACTTTAATCAACAAGTAAGCTTAAAGCAAATGATTGAACATATCTATGGTCAAAGGGATCTTATCAATCACCCCAATCGTCCCAACTTCTTTATCAAAGAGCTTGGAATGTATGTAGATTACTTTAAAGAAGAATTAAAAAATACAAGCCCCGCTGATACTAAGCAAAAAGCAAAAAAACTACAAAGCTTCAAGGACAATCTGCTCCAAGGCATTCTATATTACCAAGAACTTATTCAGCACAATGTGGTTTACTTTGATAAACAATTACAAAGTAGCATACAGGCCTTATCTAGCTATAAGAAAGAATTACTACTTATAAATTTATAAACAACTCTATTAAGCCTTATATAACTTATAAAGGATTAATGCTTTATAAGACTTCCCTCTATTTATTTAAAATAGAGGGATTTTTTGTTTTAGCAACTAGTCTTTTATATGGATTGAAACTGCATAATAATCTGCATATGTTTCTTTAAAAAACACTCCTTTTTGAAAGCTCTTTCAACTTATATACCAAAAAAGTTTCTTGATGCAATTATACCTTAAACTTCAAATTAAAATAAAGTAGCAAAAGACCAACTGCTTAACACAAAAACAAACAATCTTTACTATTTAAACAATAAATAAGTAAATAAAATACATTTTAACCAAAAAATATCACAATAACAACTTACATACATTTAAATTACGAAACAGATAAATTAACTTTATGTTAATTTTAGTTTAAAATTAAGTAAAATTGTACTATTTTGGAGTAATCAAAAAATAGTAAATTATGATTTCTTCAAAATTTAGTGGGCTAACCGCTATTATTCTGTCTGTGTTCAGCTTGTCAATGCATGCACAAACACAACCAAATGATCAAACAGATCAAAAAGCCAAGCGCTTTAAAGTTGGGCTAGATGCCGGGTATACTAATACCTCTTTAAGTGCAAATATTTCTAACCTTATAGACTCTAAGTACACTTCAAGAGGAGGTTTTGCTATTAACACAAGCTTTGAGATGAATGTGTATAAAGACCTCTTTGTAGCTTCTGGTATTTCTTATATGCAAAGAAACTACGACTTTGAAAGAACTAATTCGCGTGAAGGTTGGCATTCAAAGTACAATAATGATTTTATCTCTGTTCCTTTATCTATTGGAGGGTATCTATTAAACAACCCTTATACCTCAGATGGAGTTTGGATTAAAGTTGCAGGAGGAATTTACGCAGAATATTGGGCTAAATCAAAAGTAAAAGGTACCTACCCTTTATTTGCTGAATTACAACCTGATGGAAGTTTCCCATTAGTGGATGCTTCAGAGAAATATGACTGGAAGAAAAATGAAAACCAATACCATAGAATATCTATGGGATTACAAGGGCAAATCCAACTCGGATATTCCATTAAGGAACTTGACTTTTATGCAGGCTATAGTTACCTGCATGGTCTAACAGACACCTATAAATATGATCATCCAGGGTCTAAAGTAGTAAGAAACACTTACATGGTTACTTTAGGAGCAGCGTATAAATTTTAATAAAATCATCGACAATGAGAAGAATAAAACATAAAATAGCAATCGTAGGGTTTTCCCTTTTAGCCTTATCCTCTTTAACGGTATTAAATTCTTGTTCTAGTGATGATTCTACCATTACAGACCCAAGAAGATTTACTGCAGCAGATGTACAATCTTACGAGGATTTATTTGTAGTATTTTGGAAAACAATGGACCAACAATACAATTACTTCTATGAGCAAAAAGAACAAGGTATGGATTGGGATGCTATATATAAAGAGTATTTACCAAAATTCGCAGCCCTAAAAACTTATGGAAGACCAGATGAAGACGACGGACAAATTAACGAGGATTACCTAACAGCAGAATCGTATTTTGAACAAATTATCGACCCTATCATCGACCAACACTTTAATGTAAAAATTCAATTTCCTGCAACTAATAAAAATATTATTAGAACAGTTACTTTCTATGGAGGTATGTTAGCCGAAACAAGACCAACTAATTATCCTTTCGCTCCGAAGTTTAACTATATGGTAAACAGGGTTGACAAAGATGCCTTTGTATTAAACAATGCAAACTTAGGTATCATTGCTGGTCACTTAAAAGCAAACCCTGAAATTTTCTACTTGACCTACAATCAATTTAACGTAACAAGTACTTTACAAATAGCTTTAGCAGAGAATTATTTAAATCCTGACCCTGGAAATGCTTTATTGTTAACCCAAGATATTTTAAACGCTTTAGAATCTTTAAAGGCAATTGAAGACCAATCAGTAAGAGAAAACATCAGAGATATTACCTTTGGTATTTTAGAGACATATAATTCTTATCCTAATACGGAAGTTTTTGCAAATTATATGGCAGAGGTAGCTAAATTCAATGCTACAGAAATTGTAAGTGACGAACTTATGATAGCTGCTCAAAGAGCCTATGTAGCTTATATGCAATTACCACAATTCAATACTATTGGTCCTTATGGACCTTCTTATAATGCTCAAACAGCAGATTATGTAGGCGATTTTATTGGATTGATGACCAATCACGTAAATTTCGGATATAACTTTACCCAATTCAACAATGGTCTTGTTCAAGTATTAACCAGAGGGGAATTTTACCAAGTATTCTTAAACCCTTTACATAAAGGAGATATTAAGAAAATTGTTATTGACTTACGTTCTAATGGCGGCGGAGCTGTAATTGATGCCCGATTTATTTCAGATAGATTTATTACCACTAGTGAAGTATTTGCTTACCAAAGAACAAGAGAAGGTAATGGTAGATTTAATTACACGCCTTGGGTAGAGGCTACTACACATCCACATGAATTTGGAATACCTGCAAATATTCCTATTGCTATCTTAACAGACAAAGGAAGTGCAAGTATGTCAGAGATTACAACGTTGATGCTTAAGTCTCAAGGAGATCAAGTTGTAAGTGTTGGAGATTATAGTGCTGGTGCAACTGCTGGTTTAGGAACAACAGACGACTTCAACGGTGGTACAAGAGATGCAATTGCAGGAGGAAAACTATCTTTCTACATGCCTCTTCTAGCAATGAAAGATGCTAAAGGAGTAGTAGTAGAGGGAATTGGAATTAAACCTGAGTTCCCTGTAACTCCGTTAACTCCAGAGGAAATGTCTCAAATGAACTCTGTTGATTTTGATGACAAAGTATTAAATCAGGCAATTGAATACTTAAACTCTAAATAATTAAAACTAAAAATAAGAGATGGATTTTCCATCTCTTATTGTTTTTATAGAGTTTTTATCATAATTCTTACTACAATTAAAGTGGTAAGCTTATAAAAAACCGGGAGTTACACTATTTAGATTACTTATTAGAAGAGAAAACCATGCGCTTTCAAATTTTATAAAAAAAATTATAAAATTAAGTTCCTCATATAAAATAACTTACAATACCACCTATTAAAAAAATGAATTTTATTTGATTTTAGTCTTGTATAGTGCTATAAATATTATATATTTGCACCCAGTTAGACCAAAGGTATAACCTTGGAGAAATGGCAGAGTGGTCGATTGCGGTAGTCTTGAAAACTATTGACTGTAACAGGTCCGGGGGTTCGAATCCCTCTTTCTCCGCAAAGAAAAACCGATAACAATTGTTATCGGTTTTTTTTATGTCAATAAATTATTAATATTCCTGTCTAAAGTTTGGTTACGAATCACATCTCACCTGTGCACTTTGATTAGAATACATAATTAGATATTACGATCTACACCATTTTGGTATACTTTTGCTAGAATGTCAAGTCATAGTTTAACAATTTAATCAGTAATGAAAACGGCACTTTGCTATTAATATTTGTCCATCTTCATACCTATAAATTAAACGATGTTCCTCATCAATTCTACGTGACCAAAAACCAGAGTATTTATGCTTTAATGGCTCTGGTTTACAAATTCCCGTAAAAGGTGTATGTGAAATATCTTTTAATAAATCATTGATTCGCTTTACTTTTTTCTTATCAGTCTTTTGCCAAAATAAATAATCTTCCCAAGATTCATCTACGAAAATATATTTCATTTATTCTTCTATTAATTTTTTTTCAAAAGACTGATTAGTTTTTAATTTTTCGATAGCTGAATCAAGCCTTAGTTCATTGATTCGCGAAGATAGTTCATGATTTGTTGCCATTAACGAATTGTATTCATCTAACGACATAACAACAATCCCAGAATCTTTTCCCCTGTTGATAATTAAGGTTTCAAAATTCTTTGAAACTCTATCTAAATAAGATTTTATATCTTTTCTAAAATCTGACACACTTGCTACTAACATAAACTTGTATTATATTTTGTACAAAATTAAGTACATTATTTTGATTTACAAAATATATTTTCAATTCTTATTTACCAATAATCATATCTTAATCAATAATTTACATTACTTTTTAATCAAATTCTTCTTAGGTCTTTCTCACAACGATTTAGATTACTACTATAGTAAAGTAACCTAGTAGTTTAGATACACACAGTCCAAAAGATCCGTCCTCCCCTACCCTGTTTTGTTTCAACAAAATAATGTATAATCATTTTATCAAAAAAAGCTTTCCTATTTGCAACAAATCTTGGTTAGCATCTCTAAAGTCACTTAAACCATAAATAGGTTCTTAACCTTGCTTTGGTGCCCAAGGTGTATCCTCAGGTTTGGGATATAAGTCACTATTAAAAGTAATGCTTTGCTTTTACTCTACTTATATCTACACCTAAAACACTCATTATATTAATTACACTTTGCTTTATTTTTCATCTATTTTGTAAGAACTTTATTTTTCTTTTTTTATCTATTACTTGACTTTTATAAGCAGTAAAATAACCTACACAAATTAATTTACTTACAATAAAACAAAAATATATATTCAAAGAGTTGGTAAAAGCCCTTTAGTAAACTACTTAGCAATTCAATTTTTTAAGTATAAAACAATACAATTATAGAAACCAAAACTACTAGAAAACACCTACTAAAAAATACAATAAACCTAAATATTTCTGTTTTTATAATCCCTACTTCTCTCTCATTTTAGTTGCTGTTCATCTTGGACTGGAATACTTAGCTGTTTCTTAGGTATTACTATTTACATATTCACGTGGATTACAAAGGAAAAAACACTATCATTATTTTAAAATCAACTAAATTCATCTAAATATCCTATCAAATGTTCCATATAATCAATTATCCACTCTCTAACACAAAGGGATTTGATAGAATTTTTATCTTTCAAATAGATAAAAATAACCTTTAAAAAGAAAAATATTTTTAAATAGAAATTTATATAGTAATTTATCCCTAAAAAGAAAGAACCTCTTGGAATATTACCGGTTGTCTCTACATTTGAAATAGAACTTTAACCAATTCATATTGTTCTTTTAAATACTTCTCTCAACAAGGTTTTACTTAAGGTAGATTAATAGGGAATCGTGTGCAAATCACGAGCTGTCGCGCAACTGTAAGTAACCATAGAAAAGTTTTTATCCTAATAATCCACTGTTTTATTGTACTAAAATGGGAAGGGGGGATAGGAATGTTATAAGTCAGGAGACCTGCCTTTGTTGAATAGATTTAGCTTTCGCGAATTTAAAGCTTGAAATCTCATGGGAACATACTTCTTATATATTACCAAATATATAAAAGTACCCATATGTCTATTTTCAGCCTTGTAATTCGTTTGCTATTAAAAGAATGATGAATTTATTATTCATCCTATAATTTATTACAAAATGAAAACACACAATCTTGGTTACCCGCGTATTGGTAGTCAACGTGAACTAAAAAAGGCCTGCGAACTTTATTGGTCTGGACAAACTAACTTAAATCAGCTACTTGTTACAGGAGAAAATATCTGTAAATCCAACTGGAAACTTCAACAAGAGGCGGGATTAGATCTAATTCCTTGTAATGATTTTTCTTTTTATGACCAGGTTTTGGACATGAGTTTAACCCTTGGTGCAATACCTGAAAGATACAAAGAAATTGCCTCTAATAAGAATATTTCTACTTTAGAGCTATATTTTGCAATGGCACGTGGTTATCAAAAAGACCATATAGATATTACAGCAATGGAAATGACTAAATGGTTTGATACCAATTATCATTATATTGTACCTGAATTCACTAAAGACCAATCTTTTAAACTAAGTTGGAATAAAATTTTCGAAGAATTTGACAATGCAAAGAAATCTGGTATTAATGCTAAATGCGTGATTATCGGCTTGGTTACCTACTTACTATTAGGTAAAGAAAAACAACAAGACTTTGATAAATTAGATTTAGTTGATAATCTATTGCCTATTTATATTGAAATACTAAGTAAACTACAAGACCAAGGAGCTAAGTATATCCAATTTGATGAGCCATTTTTAGCTTTAGATATTTGTGATAAAACAAAGCAGGCTTATGAAAAAGTGTACAATAAACTTAAAGAATTATTCCCTGATTTAAAATTCATTATAGCTACTTATTTTGAAGGTCTTGAAGATAACCTTGACTTAGCCACTAGTCTTCCTATTGATGTCTTACACCTTGATTTGGTAAGAGCCGCTGAACAGTTAAATCAAGTGATTGATAAAGCTGGTGAAAAACTAATTCTGTCTCTTGGGGTTGTAGATGGAAGAAATATTTGGAAGACTGATCTTGAAAAATCACTAAACATTATTCAAGAAGCTAAAAATAAATTAGGTAAAGAAAGGATTTGGATTGCACCTAGTTGCTCTCTACTTCATAGCCCATGTGATTTGGATCTAGAAAACACATTAGCGCCTGAAATTAAAAATTGGCTTAGTTTTGCAAAGCAAAAAACAAATGAAATTATACTTTTAAAAGAGTTAGCTACTGACAACAAAGAAGAGAAAATCCTTCTGGCTTTACAAGAAAACAAAAAAGCATTGCAAAGTAGAAAAACCTCTACTTTAATTCATAATAAGGCTGTTAAACAAAGAGTAGAAGCTATTACGGCTAAAGATTCTCAGCGTGAAAATGTTTTTGCAATAAGAAAATTAATACAACAAAAAGTACTTAATTTACCTTTATTCCCAACCACAACTATAGGCTCGTTTCCTCAAACAGCACAAGTAAGAACTTGGAGAGCCAAGTATAAAAAAGGAGAACTGTCCAAACAACAATACGATGAGTTACTTAAAGAAGAAACCAAGCGAACTATCGATTGGCAGCAACAAATTGGTATTGATGTCCTTGTTCACGGAGAGTTTGAACGAAATGACATGGTGGAGTATTTTGGAGAACGTCTTGAGGGGTTTGCATTTACAAAAAACGGCTGGGTACAAAGTTATGGAAGTCGTTGTGTGAAACCTCCAATTATTTACGGTGATATTTCTCGCGAAAACCCTATGACAGTATACTGGTCACAATATGCCCAATCCATTAGTGAAAAATGGGTAAAAGGGATGCTAACTGGGCCTATTACTATTTTACAATGGAGTTTTGTGCGTGATGATCAACCTCGTTTACAAACCTGTCAACAAATTGCATTGGCTATACGTGATGAAGTTATTGATTTAGAGAAAGCTGGTATAAAAATTATTCAAATAGATGAACCTGCTATTGCAGAAGGACTTCCGCTACGAAAATCCCAATGGGATACCTATTTAAAATGGGCAGTGGAGTGCTTCCGTATTTCGGCTTCTGGAGTGAAAGATGAAATTCAAATCCATACTCATATGTGTTATTCGGAATTCAATGATATTATTGAACATATAGCTGCAATGGATGCCGATGTTATTACTATTGAATGTTCCCGCTCTCAAATGGACTTACTAGATGCATTCTATAAATTTAAATATCCTAATGAAATTGGACCAGGTATCTATGACATACATTCCCCAAGAATACCAACTAAAGAAGAAATGATTAAGTTGCTAGAAAAAGCCCAAAGAGTAATTCCTGCTCAACAATTATGGGTAAACCCAGACTGTGGATTAAAAACACGCCATTGGGAAGAAACTCAGAAAGCACTTGTTGAAATGATAAAAGCTGCCAAGGCCATAAGACAAACAGTAGAAGTTTAACCTTTTAAAACAACTAAATAAAATAAGCCATACTATTAAGCCTGCTTGGTTGCACAAGCAGGTTTTTTTATTTAACAATCTTCTTCTTGGATCTTATGCAACATTTTCACTCCATAAATTAGTATTCAACCAGGCACTGAAACAGCCCCTTTCTAAGACGAAAACTTAAAACAAGAGCTACACTATTGAAAGCAATTACTTTAAATAGTGCAGCTATTTGTCTTTATATTTACCTGATTTGTCTATATTGCCACCTCAGCAATCTTTGTCCTTAAACCATTAGTCTAGTTTATATGATTTAATTATCCCTAAGGATAATATCCAGGGTAAGGTTACTAATTTGCTAGACTTTCTTTTGTTCATAATGAACTAATAAATAAAAGCAATCTAATAGAACAACAACTGAGTCGCCAATTAAACTATTTATACAACTTTTATTAAAAACATATACGCTATCTCTAATACTGCTGCAGTAGAGCCCATCTGGCTTTTCTTTGTCTTTCAAATACTTCTTAGACATAATTCCAGAGCTTGATATTATAAACCCTAGTATACTTACTAAGTTTAGAAAACTAAGATAATTGGATATCTATTTTTTAAAAGCACTTATTGCTGAAACAGTTTTATTGGTTATGGCACAAGAAAACATGAGGATATATTTGATTACAATAAGGGTGCGAATATATACCAATGTTCTACTGACACCTAGCCATTAGAAAGTCAAAACACGAACAAAAAAACGTAGCTAATAATTTAGTAACTACCTATTATTTTCATATAGAAAAATATAAAATTTGCTTGTTAAAAGAAGGGTATTGTAAACTAGGAGGTAAACCAAACTTTGTTGAATTAATATTAAAAGTCAAACGTATCAAAATCAATTAGAATTCTAAAACTCAGAAGACTTCAAGTACCAATATAATCTAGAGGAAAAAATGCAGAGTTAAAGAATGTACATGATTATAAGTAATCGGGCTCTTATAGCCTTTCTTGCAAAAAAATGTTAGGAATCAACACAATTTTTATCGCAAATTTTAAAGAATATTCAAAATGGTGAATACTCCTTGTCCTATTCACCTAATGCTTTATCTACTATACCAATTAACTCCTCTGGCGTTAAAAAACTATGCATAAACTCCTGTAGGTTTCCCTCATAGGTTATTTCACAAAAGAATTCTTCATTATCTGTGCCAAAGACAGTTGGATTTTCTTGATTTGGATCTTCTAAGCAAATATAGTAGTGATCAGGAAAACCGTAACTATAAAATAGCTGTATCATTGTAGGAGTTTGGGTTCCACTTATTTTTTCAATTGGGCTTAAATTGACAACTTCCGGGTCAGAGAAATCTTGGTTCCACTGCTCATAATCCTCTGTCCCTTCTTGAAAAGGAGTGAAAAGCTTCGAAGTCCAAAACATCTGTCCTCTACCTTGTTTTGTATCAACAAAATAATGCTTAAGCATTTTATCAAAAAAAGCTTCTCTATCTGTTTGTATCAAATCTTGGTTAGCACCTATAAATTCACTTAACCCGTAAATAGGTTCCTGATCTTGCTCTAATGCCCAAGGTGTATCTTCTGGTTTTGGATATAAAACGCTATTAAAAGTAATGCTTTGAATATCTTCTTGTAAAGATCTTCCCTTTACTCTACTTATATCCGCACCTAAAGCGCGCATCCTATCTAGTATTATTTGTTTCATTTTGTCTTGCAATTCTTACGATTGTAACTTTTGTTATTTGCAGTTATATCCCTTATAAATCCCCTTACTTAAATGCTTTTAAAAAGTAAGCTTTCTATAAAAACCAATGACACCCAGTTTACATCTAATAACCAACTTATCTATAGGTGTTGCTAATCTACAGTTCTACAACATTTTAACCCCTTTGAATATCCCCTTATTACCTAAGTAGATTATTGGACTAAATATAAAAACACTGCTGTTATTGCACAACAAATAGATAATAAAAATGATGTAACACTCTATTGGTTGCATTCTAAAACTTCTATTTGCTTTTATCCAATACCTAGCTATAGACCTTTTTGTATTGAAACCCAATTATATCTTCCATTTATTATAAAATAAAATGAGCCCGGTGTCCTACCGAGCTCATTTTATTTTAAATTCCAATATAAGCGATGCTTAACTGTTTTTTATTCTTTTATATGCGCGAATTAATTCTTTTAATTGGCGATTTGAACTAACATCCACGTCTTTATCCGATAAGAAATGCTTAAAATTAAAAGTACTTCTATAATTTTTAACTAGGATCTCTTGATCAATGGCTAAAAGTTCACTTCTTAAATGTTGCTTCTGCTCCTCTATTGAACCAAGCAACTGAAATTTATCACCAAAATCTCTTCTAAATGTATTAGTATTAAACGGAATTGAGTTTAAAATTTGCATTTGTTTCTTCGATTTTAGGTCTAAACTAGCAATGATTTTTACTGCAAGTTCATCAATTTCACTCTTTGACAAAAGATCTAAATTTTCAGGAAGAAACGATTCGAATTTTTGTTTTTTCGTCTGTTTTTTGTGATTGGTCATTTTTTCCCCCATTGTAATAGAAATAATTCCACTTCCAAAACATTTTTCACAATTGCTATTAAAGCCTTGACAGCTACAAATTTCAGATCTCATTTATTTTGTTGTTGTTTTTAATATTTATATAAGTATATAATTCATTTGTAAAGTAAATCTAAAGTTGTATCCCTACATAGCCATTCACTAGTTAACAAACACAATAATGTTTGTTTATTGCTAAAACACAATAGGTATACATTTTTGTTTTTAAGCCCGTTCTACGTTTATAAGTTTCCTTAGAAACATTAAATATATGCTTGGGATTTACAAATGTTATAAGGGGCAAATATACAACAAATCAAATGGAGTAAATACTGTTTTATTGGCGATGATTTTTTTCACTAATCCGATATTTCTACCTATCTCCTTTTAATTATTTCAACCTATCTCCTTTTAATTATTTCAACCTATAAGAAGGCTATCCCCACTACCCTAGTACACCTGGTTTTATTTATACATTCCTTACAATACCCTTTACTACTTTACACTTATATATAGATTCACATAAACACCTATCATTATTATGTACTTTTAAGTTAATTAAACTTTTATTTTAAAATATTTTATACATATATTTATATAAAATTATTATAATAATATACTTGTAATATTAACAATTAACAGCTAGGTAGAAAGATACATACACATAAGTCGACTAATGAAGAGATTTCCAATTTGATTGCATTGCTTTTCTCTATAAATAGAAAAAGCAATGCAATAAGGTAAAATTGCCATTGATTAAAAGGTGATTTTGATGTGTACTATTTTAGTTAGGTAAATACTCATATATAACCATAACATCGAACAATGAAAGATCAAATTACAGTTGCAGCAGTGGACTTTGTTCCTGCTTGGGGAAGTGTACAGACCAATATCTCCAATTTAGTACAAGCTGTGGAAAAAGTTGCCCAGCAAGGCGTAGATTTTGCCGTTTTCCCTGAAACTGCACAAAGTGGCTATCTATTTACAGATAGTGAAGAACTAGCTCCTTTTCTAGATACTATTCCAGGAAAAACAACAGATGCAATTTTACCTTTATTAAAAAAGTATAATATGTATATGAGTGTTGGTATAGCTGAAAAAGATGCTCAAACTAATATTCCATACAACTCTGCTGTTTTAATGGGTCCTGAGGGAATTATTGGTACCTACAGAAAAATAGGATTAAACTCTCAAGATCGCAAAGTTTTTGGACCTGGAAATACAGGCATCAACGTATTTGACACTCCTATTGGTAAAATTGCACTACTAATTTGCTATGATGATACTTATTGGCAATATGCCAGAATAGCCATGTTAAAAGGTGCCCAAATTATAGCTTGGCATTCCGTTTCTGATCGCGTTATGCCAAATGCAAGTGTAAAAGAAAAACTAGGGGATCACTCCACTGTTGCTCACGTTCAACATATGAGCGCTTTAAACGGAGTGTGGGTAATAGGAGCCACAAGGAGTGGTATTGAAACAAATCCAAACAATAATAGTCAAGTATACTACAATGGAGGCTCTAGTATTTGGAATCCTTCGGGGGAGAAAATCGCGCAAGCACCTGTAATTGGTCCAATAGTACTACCAAATGGATTACATGGAATATATACAGCTCAAATTGATGTTTCTAAGGCCGATACAGCCAGAGAAAGAATTCTTAAACGTCGCCGCCCACATTTATACAACCCATTATTGGCCTTACACCGTGTACCCACAGATGCTAATGCCAGTACAACTGTGGTAGAAACTAGCTTAAAAGCTATACAATGGACAAAATCACAAACAAAACTTTCTAGCATTGAGGTGCAAAAACAAGAATTAGTGGTTTTACCAGAGTTTGCAGGCTTTGAATACACAGATGACCCTACTATTATAAAAAGTAAGGCAGAGAGCAAAGATGGGCCATTTGAAAAGCAACTTTGCCAAATTGCCCTTAAAGGACAGGCCTTTATAGTGGGGAGCTATCCAGAGGTAGATAATGGTAAGTACTACCATACTATAGTACTAGGAGATCCTAGTGGAAAAATTATAAGTAGATACCGCGTAACACATTTAAATGAAAGAGATGCTAAATGGGCTAGCTCTGGAGAAGAAATGGTAGTTACACCAACTAGTATTGGAAGAATTGCACTTGCTGCAGCTTATGAATTAGAAATTTCAGAAGTTGGTGGAATGCTTTGTGCTTTACGTGCAGATGTCTTAGCAGCCCCGGCTGGATTACCATCAACATTAAAGGTACAAATTGATAAAGATCTTTATTCTATTGCAAATCCACCAACAGGTAAAGCCGATTATTTTTCTTACGCCGCTGCAACCCTTAATCAAATGTGGGTAGTTTGTGGAGGTAGATATGACAATGAATTTACTTCTTGTGGTATTTACGGTCCGGAGCCTGTAGTTTTCACACCAACTCTTTTAGCAGAAAAACAAAAAGAGACTGTGCAGTCCATCTGTCAGATTCCAGCTCCTTATACTTGGATTAATCAAGATCAACTAATAGCTGGTCAAGCAGCAATTTGGTTTCCAATTATTGTCAAGTAAGCCGTTTACTCATTTTTTTACTCCAAGAGGATATTTAAGTAGTTAAAGGCTATGAACGGTAAAATTTACTTGTAAAAACAAATTAGAAAGAATACCTAAATCCAGAACGATTATGTATGATACCCCATTAATAAAAGCACAAATTATATTACTTAATGGTAAAGACAACAAAAATACAAATCCCCTAGAAGGCTATAAAGCATCTTCTAATATAGGTAATTGAAAAAAACTAAATACGTCTTAGTTAAATAGAGTTAGGAAAATAAAAACTCTAACTATCAAGTTTTCAATATTTAAGCAAACACTATATATGTACAATTAGAGCTAAATAGTTTTATAGAATACGTCAATAAAAAAAAAATTCAATGTTTTATTAAGACAATTTTATAGTTGAAACTACTAAAATATATAAGGAAAATATACAATTAAGCTAATAAATAAACTATATTTTTATTTTTTCACATTAATAATAATTAATCATCAAAATATTTTGAATCTATTTCATTTTTACTTATTTTAGTATTTCATTAACGATTCGAAAATCATAAAATTTATATTTTAATTATGAAAAACAAACAACCTATTCGCGGAACAAAGGGTGCAGATATTATCGGACCACGTAATCTTGCTGTTGAAGATAAAAACCCAGATATTTTTTTACCTCCTGAAACAGACAGTGGTGGAATTCCAAACTTAAAGTATCCATTTGCAATGGCTCATAACCGTTTAGAAGATGGTGGATGGGCTCGTGAAGTAACCCAAAGAGAAATGGGAAGCTTAAAAGAGTTAGCTATTGTAAATATGCGCCTTCCAGAAGGAGTTATTCGTGAACTTCACTGGCATAAAGAAGGAGAATGGGCATATGTATTAAAAGGAAAAGTAAGATTCTATTTAGTAGACGATCAACGTAATGTACTAATTGAAGATTTAGAAGAAGGAGACATCTGGTATGCACCTCCAGGATTCCCACATGCTATTCAAGGATTAGAAGGAGAAGGAACAGAGTTCGTTTTAGTATTTAGTGATGGTAACTTCTCTGAAAACCAAACATTATTAGTAACAGAACTTTTTGCTCATACTCCTAAAGAAGTTTTAGCTAAAAACTTTGGAGTGCCTGAGTCTGCATTTGATGGTATCCCTGCAGGTCAAAAATATATTTTCCGTCTTCCTGTTCCAGGACCTTTGGAAGATGCTCGTAAGGAATTAGGAGCAGTTAATTTCACTAGCAAATATGTATTTAGAGCTTCTAAAGAGGCTAAGAACAAATTTGAAGGTGGTGCAACACAAGTAGTGGATAATGTAAACTTTCCGGCTACAGATCTTGCAGCATTAATCATTGACTTAGAACCAGGTGGAATGAGAGAAATTCACTGGCACCCAGATGCAGATGAATTACAATTCTACATCAAAGGAAAAGCTCGTATGACGGTATTTGATGCAGTAAATAACGCTAGAACATTTGATTATGAAGCTGGAGATGTTGGATATGTGCCAAGAACATTATCCCACTATATTGAAAACCTAGGAGACGAACCTGTAAAAGTATTAAACGTTTTCCATACAGGTAAATATAAAGATGTTTCTCTTAATAACTGGCTAGCTCTTACGCCAAAAGAAATTGTAAGTGGCACCCTTGATATAGATGAACCATTTGTGGACTCTTTACGTCAAAAATACCAAACAATTGTCAAAGGTTAATCTAATTTTTGCTGATTAAAAATTAGATAAATGACCTAGCACTAACCTTTAAGCTACTGCTGGTTCACTTATCTTATAAATGTTTAACATTATATATATAGATATATGGAAGAGTTTATGTCTAAAATGATATTCAATGACTTAATACCCATCTTGGCTATTTTACTCATTGGATATGTCAGTGCTAAAAAGAATGTGTTTGCGCAAGGTCAATCTCAAGTTTTTAATAAGCTAGTATTGGATTATGCTCTACCAGCGGCTTTATTTGTTTCTATTGTTAGAGCAGATAGACAGATGTTATTTGAAAATGCAACTTTGAGTATAATTACTGTTATAGGACTAGTAGTATTGTTTATGCTTTCTTACTATACTATACAGAAATTCTTCAAGCGTACAAAAGCAGAGGGGGCTGTATGTGCTTTAGTAGCGGGATCACCCACTATTGGCTTTTTAGGTTATGCAATTTTAGATCCATTGTACGGAACAGGAATAGAAACAGGGTTAGTTATTGCCATTATTGCAATAGTGGTAAATGCAGTAACCCTTCCTATTGGACTATATCTGTTAAATGCTGCTGGCTTAAATACAGATAAGGATGGTAAGAGCCCTTCTAACCTAAGTGCAATTATTAGTTCATTAAAACAACCAGTTGTGTGGGCCCCAATTCTTGCAGTTATTTTTGTTCTTGTTGGAATCAAAGTACCTGCTCAAGTTGACCCAACCTTTGAATTACTAGCACAGGCCAATTCAAGCGTAGCTGTATTTGCTTCTGGTCTTACCTTAGCTGCTTACAAATTTGAATTAGATTGGGAGATTGCATATAATACCTTTTTCAAATTAATTGTAATGCCAGGAGCTTTTCTAGTTGCAGGTTTGGCTTTTGGCTTAAGTGGAACTGTATTACAAATGCTTGTTCTAGGAGTTGCCTTACCTCCAGCATTCTCGGGTGTAATTATTTCTGGAAAATATAATATTTATACTCGTGAGGCTACCTCAAGTTTAACAGTAAGTGTGATTGGATTTATTATAGCAGCACCACTATGGGTTTATCTTGCAAAAACATTAAGTGCTTAAACATTTAATTTAAACAAAAAATACTCTAGTACCTCGCTTAATTTTATTGAGCGAGGTTTTTTTATTGCCAATCTCTTTATATTTACTTGTTAAAACTCAATTGTTCTAAAGGTTAGGTTTACCCTTAAGCTATCTATTTTTGTAGTTGGAGGCAGACGGTGTAACCAATTGCTTTGGGTAGTTCCTTTCATAATTAAAAGGCTTCCATGCTCTAAGAAAAGATCTATTTTCTCTTTGGTTTGTTTGTGCTTAAAAGCAAATTTTCGCTCAGCTCCAAAACTTACAGAAGCAATAGCACCATCTTTCTTTAAATCCTTTTCCCCGTCACTATGCCAGGCCATTGCCTCTTGACCATTGTGGTATAAATTAAGCAAACAAGAATTAAATGTTTGTTGACTTTGCTGTTCTACTATCTTTTTTAATGTCAATAATTCATTAGTCCAAGCTAAGGCACATTTAGTGGTATTGGAGTAAGTATATTTAAAACTTTGATCACCATACCATGCAACCTTTCGCTTAGTAATGTTTTTCTTACCGAAAATAATTGCCTGATCGTGCTCCCACTCAATTCCCTGTAAAAGCTTGTTTAAAAAATAGTCTGCTGTTTCTTGGTCAAATATCTTACCATAGTAATAAACCTCTCCTTGGTAGGGTAGCCAATTTTTTGCTGGATCACTTTCAAAGTCAAATAATTTCATTTTAATCTAGTATTATATAATAATTCCACACAAAATTCATTCCAATAAAAAGAATTCATAGCTAAGCTCCAAAACCATTTAATTGTGCAAAAACTTTACAAAGTAATCCTTTTTCTATTGTACTTTTACTAATAAGCACCCCAGGATATATTTTAAAATTTACAACTAATGGCTTACTTTTAAACTTATTCATTTACTTGGGCAGCTTCCCACCCAATTAAAGCCGTCTTGCGATTGGGTTCCCATTTATAGCCTCCAAAGTTACCAGAGGATTGAATCACTCTATGACAGGGTATTAAAAATGCTACGGGGTTACTCCCTACTGCAGTTCCAACAGCTCTACAAGCCTTTGCATTGCCAATCTTTTGGGCAATACTACCATAGGTACACAAAGATCCTAACGGAATTGTAAGTAGACTCTCCCATACTTTTAACTGAAACTCTGTTGCTTTTAAATGCAATTTAATTTGAGGTAATTCCCTCCAATCTTTATGAAAAATACCTAAAGCATTGTTTTGTAATTCGTCTGTTTTGTGGTGTAATACAGCATTAGGGAATTCTGATTTTAAGTCCTGTAAAGCATTTATTTCATCTTGTACAAAAGCCATGTAACAAATTCCTTTTTCTGTGGAGGCTATAAGTAGATTGCCGAATAAACTAGAAGAAAAACTATAATTAATACACAGGTTGCTTCCTCCATTTTTGTATTCCAATGGAGTCATTCCCTCTATACTAATAAACAAATCATGTAAACGACTTGTACTAGAAAAGCCAGTTTGTATACTTGTAGTAAGTAAGGTAGCTTGTTTTTGTTTTAATACATTTTTGGCATACTGTATGCTTATATATTGCAAGAACCTTTTAGGAGTGGTTCCAGCCCACTTAGTAAAGATGCGCTTAAAATGGGAAGCACTAAGATGTATGCTTTGAGCAATCTGCTCGGTAGAGGGCTGTGATTGGAAATTTTCTATGATATAGTCAATTGCCTTTGCAATCCTTTGATAATCTATAGCATCCTGAGGTTTCATAATAGTTAGCTTTATACTACAAAGGTCTGCAAAAAGGATCAGTTGTAAAATCCGAAATAGATCATTTATTGCATAAAAAAGGTGATATTCAAAAAAATAATTTTATTATCTAACCTCTATATTGTAATACATAAGTACACCACAAGGTCTTAATAATTAGCCAAACAGATAATTTCGTTACAAAATACTTCGCATGAGATACCCTTAATTGTAAAATCTCAGTTTATCTAGCCGTTGTGTAAGAGGCAAAAAAAGTCAATCTCCTTTATTTTCCTGGGGTAAATTCCCCTCTAAGCCACCTTTTTTAAAGAAAACCTTAGCCACAAAAACGCAGAAAGCTATAAAAGCTATAAAAATAACAATACAAAAACCCGCTTTCCATGCTAAATCCCAAGAAACCAAAAACATATCCCATAGGGAAACAATCCCTAAAACAGTTCCCATTAAAACGATTAAAATAACTGCTACTCCAACAATGTACTTCATATGCTCATCCTGATTAAAAATAAAAACAAAACTAAATACCCTTAATTTTATAATACTATCACTTTAACTTAACGCAGTGTTTCTAACTAAAGATAGTGTTTTTTCTTGATATTATATCTTTATTTACTTATAATCAACCATAAAAAATAGGCTATGAAAAACAAGTAAAAGCCTAATAAATGGAGCTTTTACTTATTTTATTCTTTTTTAATGTGTATAAGGTTTTTATCTAAATTCATTACTTCTCTTGGTTATAAGCAGGTTTTTTAAATATTTACTAGATTACAAAGCTGCCTTTAACTATAAGAACAGCTTTATTATTGATCTAAGTGATTTACAATAGTGGTATAATACTCTTTAAAATACTCCAAATAACTCTGGGTTGTTAATTTTTCTAAAATACTAACCTAATGCTCGACGTAGAGCCAAATAAATAAACCATAAGAAGAATAACTACAGGAAAAATATTTACTCTAATAACCGTTCAACTAAACTTCCTAACAAGTGAGCTTTACCCAGAAGAAATACGCTTCTCATTTATATTGACTTTATGACTATCTAGGATAAAACAAGAATCACATTTACTACAAAGAAAGTAAAATTGTACTAGAGCAAACGACCGTGCGCTTTTACATTTAGGCATCTTATTACCCTTATATCCCAGTCACTTTATTTTAATAAAAACATCCGCTTCTAGGTCTTATAAGATAAGGCTAATAGTTTTTTTTAAAAGATCTTGGTGTAATTCTTACTTTTATGAAGTTCAAAAAAGGTTTTATCTGATTTTGCCTATTAGTTAATAAGATTCTAAAATTAAGTTTTTTATCTAAATAGTAATAAAAATAGCTAAAGCTCTACTTTTCATTAGGGGGTATTAAACTTTTTTTTAAAAACTTTCTGATTAAGAAAAACTTATAGTAGAAATGAAAACAAAATATTTTGTATTTTTAACTCTAGTAAAACTCTCCAATAAAACACAATGAAAATGAAAAAACATCTATTTCTCCTTTTAGTTTTTATATGTTTTATTTCTTGTAAACAAAACAACCAAAATACAGCCCAAGACAAACAGGAAAATGTAAAACAAAGTCAACCCTTAGTAGGAGATTGGGTAGAACCTAATCCAATTGATCAAAATCAAAACCAAGGTGTTAGATTGTTTAAAGATGGTACAGCAGAGTCTATTAATATGGCTACTTTACAGTACAAGAAATGGTGGCAAAATAAGGACTCTTTATTTTTAGTACAAGAGAGTATTGGCAATAGAGTATCTAGCACAGATACCATTGTTTGGCAGATTGTAAATCTTAAAGGTCAAGAAATTATTCTAAAAAACAATCAAAGCACCTTAAGACATCAAAAATAACACCGCTTCAAAGCGCAAGGAAAAAGTAATTACATCTGTTATATTTATAAAAAGCCTATTGCAAAAATGCAATAGGCTTTTTATAAATAGATTTAGCTCTTATGCTAAAGGTTCGATAGTAAAACCTTTTTTCTTAACGATATCCATCACTTCTTGCTGTGAAATCCCATTAGAAACAACCGTTAAAATTTTACCTGGATTAGCAGTATCTACCTCCCAAGAGCTAATTCCTGTATTTGCATCAAAATCTGCTTGTACTTTAGAGGTACATCCTCCACAATTAAGGTTTGTTTTAAATTTAAATTCTATATTTCCCATAGTGTTTGTTTTTTCGTGTTTTATATTAATACAAATTTCATCTTTTTATTTCTAAATAGTTTTACACTATTTCCTGTTTATTTAATGACTTTTACAGTTTTTAGAACTAGATTAATGACATACATGCCCTGTTTTTAAGGGGATAGCCTTTGCGCTACATAAAATAGAATGTCCTTCTTGCTTTCCTTGGGTGCTTACTTGTATAGTAACGTGATCTATATGATAGTGCTGTAAATCATGTTCTATCTTTTCAAGTAATTTTTCACTCTGTACAATGGTCATTTCTTTATCTACTGCTATATGACAAGTTAAGGCATTTAATCCACTTGTAATAGTCCAAACATGCAAATCATGTACTTGCTTAACTCCTGGAGTTTGTAAAATTATTTGCGTTACTTTTTCCAGTTCCACATTCTCTGGAGTCCCTTCCATTAGTATATGAACCGAAGACTTAGTCACTAAATATCCACTCCTTAAAACAAGAACCGATACCAAAATACTAGCTACAGGGTCTGCCCATTGCCATCCGAAAAACATAATAAGTAAAGCTGCAATAATGGCTCCTGCAGAACCAAGCATATCGCTAATGACATGTAAATAAGCACTACGCATATTTAGATTGTCCTTTACATCAGCTCCTTTAAACATAATCCATGCAACTAAAACATTGACTAACAATCCAATAAAAGCAATAATAAGCATTCCTTTAGATGCAATAAGTGTTGGATGAGTAAATCGCCAAAAAGCTTGGTAAATAATATAAGCAGAAATTACTATCAAAGTGGCACCATTGAAGACGGCTGCCAATATTTCAAATCTTTTATAACCATAGGTTTTTCCATAATCGGCTACTTTACCACTTAATGAGAAAGCAACTAAGGCAATCAGTAAAGAAGCCGCATCACTTACCATATGTCCTGCATCGGCTAGTAAAGCCAAACTATTGGTAAGTAGTCCTCCTATGACCTCAACGATCATATAAATAGTAATAATAACAAGGCTAATAATTAAAGTTTTTTTATTGGCATCGCTACCAGTGGCATGCCTGTGATCGTGTCCCATATTACTTTGTTTGGGCAAAATTAAAAACCAAGGCTATGCTCTTGGCTTTTAACTGCCTTAATGTATTTTTAATTTTTAATTTTATTATTATTGACGCTGAAAAAAAGTTTTTAAATCCAGTTCTATTTTTTCCATTTTAAGCGCAAACTATTACTTACTACACTTACGCTACTTAAAGCCATTGCTGCACCAGCAATCATAGGATTTAGCAAAAAGCCATTGATAGGGTAAAGTATACCTGCAGCAATTGGAATACCAATTAAGTTATAAATAAATGCCCAGAATAAGTTTTGTTTAATAGTAGCTACGGTCTGTTTAGAAAGGCGTATAGCTTGTGGTATTTTAGTTAAATCAGAAGAAATAATAGTCATTTTTGCTACGTCCATAGCAATATCGCTTCCTTTACCCATAGCTATACTTACATCTGCTGTAGCCAAAGCAGTACTATCATTAATACCATCTCCTACCATTGCTACAATCTTACCTTGGCTTTGTAATTCTTTGACAAAGTCTGCTTTATCTTGAGGCATTACCTCAGCTTTATAATGCTTAATACCTGTTTGCTCGGCAATGGCTTTAGCTGTTGCCTCATTATCTCCAGTAAGCATATATAAATCAATCCCCATTGCCTGTAGTTCTTGTATTGCCTCAGCAGATGTTGCTTTGATTTGATCGGCAATTGCCACAACAGCTAATGCCTTTTTACTATCTGCAAACCAAATAACTGTCATGGATTGCCCTGTCCATTTTTCTCCTTGCTCTTTTAAAGAAGCATCAATAGAAATAGAATTCTGTTCTAATAACTTTTGATTACCTACATAAAAAGTTTCCCCTTTATAATCAGCCTTTGCTCCTTTTCCAGTGATACTCTCAAAACTGTCAAGTTCTATATCTTGGGCTGTATCAAGATGTTTAATTACCGCTAAAGCAAGTGGATGTTCGCTTTGTTTTTCTATGCTGTATAAGATATTCTGGGGTTGCTGATCATTGTCTAACCATTGCATCTGACTAACCTCAGGCTTACCTTGTGTAATAGTTCCTGTTTTATCTAAAATAACTGCATTGATTTTTTGAGCTAACTCTAAACTCTCCGCATCTTTTATTAAAATACCATTTTCAGCCCCTTTACCAACACCTACCATAATAGCAGTTGGAGTGGCCAAACCTAGGGCACAAGGACAAGCAATTACTAAAACCGTTACTGCGGCTAATAATCCATGAACTAGACCACTTTGCCCGCCCAATATAATCCATAATATAAAAGTTAAAACAGCAATCCCCATAACAACAGGTACAAAAATACTAGCTATTTTATCTACTAATTTTTGTACTGGAGCTTTACTACCTTGGGCATCTTGTACCATTTTAATGATATGAGCAAGCATGGTTTCTTTTCCTACCTTAACCGCTTTGAATTGAAAGCTTCCCTTTTGGTTAATAGTACCTGCAAACACATTTTCGCCTTCGATTTTTAAAACAGCAATAGGCTCCCCACTTAACATACTCTCATCTACGTAGGAATTACCAGAGACTACTACTCCATCTACGGCAATTTTCTCTCCTGGTTTTACAAGGATAACATCTCCTACATCAACCTGGTCTATGTCTCTTTGTGTCTGTGTACCATCCTTTTCTACTATAGTAACAGTTTTAGGTTGAAGCCCCATTAGTTTTTTAATAGCAGTAGAGGTATTTCCTTTAGCTTTTTCCTCTAATAGTTTACCTAATAAAATAAAGGCGATAATAACAGCGGCAGCTTCAAAATACACGTGAGGTTCTAAACCTCTTTTAATCCAAAAGTTAGCAAAAAGCATATTAAAAACACTAAATACATAGGCTATACCCGTACTTAAGGCTACTAAAGTATCCATATTAGCTGAGCGATGCTTAGCTTGCTTAAAGGCATTGATGAAAAAATCTCTTCCAAACCATAATACAACTGGAGTAGAAAAAGCCCACATAATTTCATTACCATATGGCATGTTCATATAGAACATTCCTATTATTACCACTGGTAAAGACAAAACAACTGCCCAAATAGTTTTATTTTTAAGTTTTTGGAATTTTTCTTCTTGGATGGTTTCTAAAGTTTCTTGTTGCTTACTTTCTTCCTCTATCAATATATCATACCCACCTTCTATAAGAGTATTTTTAATCTGCTGTGTAGTTAACATATTTGGAAGATATTCCAAAGTTAAATTACCTGTTCCATAGTTTACTGAAGCATCTACCACCCCCGGAATTAACTTTACGATACTCTCTGCACTACCTGCACAAGAAGCGCAACTCATTCCAAGAAGTGGAAAAGTTTGTTTTACCGAAGCAACTCCGTAACCAAGATCCTTAATAGCATGTACAGCTTGTTGTACAATACCATTGTCCTCTACAGTTATAACTGCTCTATTGTTATTGAGTTCTACTTTTGGGGTATCAACACCCTTAACCTGTGCTAGTCCTTTTTCAACGATCATCGCACAGTGCTGACTATCTACATCCTCTAAAGGAATATAGATTAATTCTTTATTTGTTGCCATATTATGGGTCGTTTAAATTCTATAATACAAAATTGAACAATATTTAGTGTAACCTTGTTATAAAACTATGGATAGGTTTTGTAACTTTTACTTATACCTGATCTAAAGGTCTTCGTTTGTCCTGCTTAATTTGCTTAAATTTACTAGGTGTTAATCCTGTCACCTTTTTAAACTGATTACTTAAGTAAGCTACAGAAGAATAATTTAAAGAAATAGCTATTTCACTAAGGGTCAATTCATCATAAACTAGTAACTCCTTTACTCTCTCAATTTTCTGAGCAATGAAATACTTCTCAATAGTGGTGCCTTCCACTTCGGAAAATAAATTAGATAAGTAATTATAATCATGATTTAGCTCTTTACTTAGAACTTCAGATAAATTAGTCTTGATCTCACTATTTTGATGATGTACCAAATCAATTATAATGGTTTTAATTTGTTCAATAGCTCTGCTCTTTTTATCATCAAGTAGCTCAAATCCTAAAGATTCTAAGCGGCTTTGTAGAGCGGCCTTCTTCTCAGGGCTTAATTGACCTATAATACTTACTTCTCCTAGTTTAATATCTTTTATGTCTATACCTAGAATTTTCATTTGATCCTCTACCACCATTATACAACGGTTACAGACCATATTTTTAATATATAATATACTCATTTTTTATTTAAATTTTACAAACGATATGCTTTTAACAAATTTACAATTAAAATTATTCATGCATTTATTTAAATACAACTAGTATTTTACAAAACATTACATAAATAAACTTACATTAGGTAAAACACAAAAAAAGAGACTATCTCATAAAGGTTACCTAGCTGTCATTCAGGAGTAAATTATTAGGTATAATTTATATTTCAGATTAAATAATTAAATTATACTAAGTAAAGCACGATATTTATTAAGTAAAAAAGGGGCTGTCTTCAATTGTGAGACAACCCCTTTTCATTTTATTTATATTATTATTCTTGATTTATTTCTTGCATCACCTGGGCGAATAAACGCGCTGATTTTAAACGATCCTCTATATCATACATGCTGGATACAACAATTAATTCATCCACTTGAGTTAATTCTAAGAACTCCTTAACTTGTTTTTTAACGGTCTGTTTACTACCAACAAAAGAATATTTTAGCATCTGATGAATTTGCGGGTGCATAAAAATACCCTGCAAATCCTGGGTATATTCCACTGGGGGAAATAATCTTGTACTTCCTCCTGTTACTAAGCCATAGAACATTCTAATTAAAGAGGTAAACAAACGCTGAGCTTGCTCGTCAGTATCAGCAACAATAGCATTTATCCCTGCAATAACATAAGGAGACTCTAAATGCTCAGAGGCCTGAAACTTATTGCGATAAATTTCTAAAGCATTTAATAAATGATTAGTTGCGAAGTGACTAGCAAAAGCATAAGGCAATCCCTTTTCAGAGGCTAAATGAGCGCTGTCGGTACTAGAACCCAATATATAAATAGGAACATTCACTCCTTCAGCTATAGGTACGCGTACTTTAGCTGTACTGTTTTCTTTGGAAAAATATCTTTCAATAGCATTTACCTCCCCTTTAAAATTATGAGCTGCTTGCATAAAGTCAGATCGAATTGCTTGTGCAGTTAGTTGATCTGTTCCAGGAGCTCTACCCAAACCTAAATCAATTCTATCAGGGTAAAGTTGGGCTAAGGTACCAAACTGCTCGGCAATTATTAAGGGAGAGTGATTAGGAAGCATTATACCTCCTGAACCAAGGCGAATACTACTTGTATTATCAGCTACAAAACCTATAAGAATAGAAGTAGCACTACTCCCAACAGAATCAGAGTTATGGTGTTCTGCAAACCAATACCTTTTATAATTTGTTTGTTCGGCAACTTTTGCCAAAGCCAAAGAATTATCTAAGGTTTGTTTAAAAGTACTGTCTTGTGAGACAATAGCTAGTTCTAAAATGGAATGGGCTACTTTTTTTTTCATTATATGGTTGTTTTTTATATTAGTTAGCTCAAAGGACTAACAAAATTCGACAATAAAAATCCAAGTAAGAAGCATATAAAAAGTACAGCATAGGAATCCACCTACACTATTAAACAATTTAAAAACTCCTATTATTGTATAAAAACAAAGTTACAAAACCTTTAGTACTATAATAGATGTCTTTTAACAGACTAACTAAAACTCAAAGACCGCCCATTTCTATGGTAGATTATTTCTTTATTTTTTTAAAAATATCCAGAATAAATTTTTCCTTAGCCTTGGTATATTCTACTCTATTGTTTGCATGAGTAGTTTGCAAGGCTTCCTTTAATCTTTGATAGAGTTTTGCTTGCTCAGGGTTTGCATTTAAATAATCTCTGAAATTAATATAATTGTTCCACAACTGACTTTTATATGCTATAATGTGGATATGGTGTGTTCTTATTTTTTGAGGTACACTGTCCTTTATAAAAAACTCGTCCCTATCACTTAATGGTCGATATATGTAGTTTTTTTCTTCTAATTTTTCCCTAAAGCCTGCAACATCACTTAAAGTCTTTACTCCAACAACTATATCGATAATGGGTTTGGCCTTAATGCCTGGAATAGCCGTGCTGCCAATGTGTTGAATATCTAAGGCGCAATGACCAAATATCTCCTTTAATTCAATGATGGTTTCTCTAGCATATTGTTTCCATCCTTGGCTATGCTCCAATAATTCTACTTTACCTTTTTCCAATCCTAAGTCAGCTACTTGCTTCATATTTATCTTTACTTATATCGTTTTAGAATTACATTATCCTTATTAGGTAGAACTCGAAATTACCAAAATAAAAGAAATAGTACACCTCCAGTATAATTAGCTGCTCCCCAAGAGAAACAGTTGTAAAAACAAGTATACTAAAAAAGTAAAAAAATGCGTTATATTTTTGTATTATAGATGTTTTTTGCCTTTTTTCTGAAAATTCTCCTCCTGTGTTTCCCTGATAATTGTTGTTATAAACTTTTCAATTTTGACCTTTGAAAGTGCTATATCTATTTTTTTTTGCAATACGACCATATACAAGTTCAGTATAACAAATGTACTGTAGAATTACTTTTTTATAACTCATGGTATGTACTTTTAAGGTAATTGGCCTGCCTCAACTGTTGTTTTATAGGAGATTGGCTGTTCAATAATCCACTGCCCCTTTATTTGCTTTTCTTCTTTAGTACGATTATTCACTAATGTTAGTATATAGTCATAGGTCTGTTTGCTATATTCAATATCTACATATACCTTTAATTGCTTAAGTGGTGGGCAATCAAGGCTAAAGTTTATTTCACTTAATGGACTAGTGTAATTAGCAGGAGTTGTTTTGTAAAAATGGTTTTCACTAGAATCTACAGGTACCTTTACTACAACTTGCTTTTCACCTACCCAATTAAAGGCTCCTTGTTGTTCACTTATAAAGTACGATTTCTGCCTTTCACCCGAATAAGGGTATATGACAACTGAATTAGCTTCTGGGGAATAATTATTATAAATAAGCTTATCGGAGCTTTGGGTTGTATAGAAAGTAGATTC
Source organism: Myroides sp. LJL115 (assembly GCF_054871665.1). Lineage (NCBI taxonomy): Bacteria > Pseudomonadati > Bacteroidota > Flavobacteriia > Flavobacteriales > Flavobacteriaceae > Myroides > Myroides sp. LJL115. The sequence goes on from NZ_JBTXLS010000004.1 coordinate 86,553, forward strand.
TTGTTTCAAATAATACTCTATTTCTTTAAATTGATATCCCTCAGAAGTTAATTGAGTAATTTTTATTTTTTCGTTATGCGTCCCATTAGCAATCTTGATTATCATTCCACGCTGCATCTGGTCATAATTTTCAAAAACATCTACTTGTAAACAACAAGACAAATCGCGGGTAATTTTAAACCAATTACTAGTAAGAGTACCTGTACCTGTAAGTTGAAGTGGCTTACCTCCATCGGTTATAGCCTGCCCATTTAGGGAGTAAACACCTGTAATTACCCAATCATCTTGGTTCATTTTTACATCAAGGGTACTGTGCTCTGCTTGCAGCAAAACATCCTCTATAGAAGATATACGATAATGAGATTGTTGAGAATCATCACTGCAGGAAAAAAAGCTTGTCAGTATAACAAAAAGTATAATCAGTTTAGTTGAATTCATGGTATATCTATGGTCAAAAAATGAATTAATTATAAGTTTTTGGACAAGAAATTACATCAAGTCTAAAATATATTCAAGTGAATATAGCTATTATGTTTCATATTTTTATATGAATTTTAATTATTCGAAGTTCTGATAAATAGATAAAGAGTATGAAATACGATTATAATAAAACTCTTCTGCCCCTTTGTTTCACGATAACAGATTTGTTTTTTGACAGTATATTACAATCCTTTCCTAAATTACTTTAATAAAAGAAGCATAAATGTTTATATAGAATCCTTTAATGTAGAAAGCAGGCACTATAGAACCATTTATAGGGGAGTTAGAAATACGGTTTTTCTCCTAGTCTGGTTAACACAACATTTTAGATAGGCTATGAATTTTTATGCTAGAACTTACTTAATCTACGAAAAGGATTTTATTGGGTTTACATCAAAAAAAAAAGCCACCGAAATATCAGTGGCTTTGTCGGGGTGGCAGGATTCGAACCTGCGACCTCCTGGTCCCAAACCAGGCGCGATGACCGGGCTACGCTACACCCCGAGTACGGTCTTTGTTTTAACGAGTGCAAATATATAAACATTAAATATTCTATACAAGAAAAAAAACAATATTTTTTATTTATAAGGCTATTTATAAAATTATGGTGTTCTTATTTCATTTAGAGTATAAAAAAACTATTTTTGTTCTAATAACAAATAAAGATACAATTATGTCTACTATAGAAAGAGTAAAGTGTTTGATTATTGGATCAGGACCTGCCGGATATACGGCTGCTATTTATGCTGCACGAGCTAATATGTCACCGGTGTTATACCAAGGGATGCAACCTGGGGGTCAATTAACTACAACAAACGATGTAGAGAACTTCCCTGGATATCCTCAAGGAATTACAGGACCAGAAATGATGATGCAGTTCCAAGAACAAGCTAAAAGATTTGGTACGGATGTTCGTGATGGATGGGCAACTAAAACAGATTTAAGTGGAGATGTAAAAAAAGTATGGATCAATGATACCATTGAAATCCACGCTGATACAGTTATTATCTCAACAGGAGCTACAGCTAAATATTTAGGATTGGATTCAGAGCAACACTACCTTAATTTAGGTGGAGGGGTTTCTGCTTGTGCGGTTTGTGATGGATTTTTCTACAGAAACCAAGAAGTAGTAATTGTTGGGGCTGGAGATTCCGCATGTGAAGAAGCACATTACTTATCTCAATTATGTAAGAAAGTAACTATGCTTGTTCGTTCTAATAAATTTAGATCTTCTGTTATTATGGAACAACGTGTTAGAAATACGCCAAATATCGAAATTCTAATGAACACAGATACAGTAGAGGTTCTAGGAGACGGTCAAGTAGTAACAGGAGTAAAAGTATTAGACAAAGAAACTAATATTGAATCTGTTATCCCTGCAACTGGATTCTTCGTAGCTATTGGACACAAACCTAATACAGATATTTTCCAAGGACAATTAGAAATGGATGAAACAGGGTATTTAATTACATCTGGTAAGAGTAGTAAAACATCATTACCTGGAGTTTTTGCTTGTGGTGATGTACAAGATTCAGAATACCGTCAAGCTATTACAGCTGCTGGTAGTGGATGTACAGCTGCATTAGATGCTGAGCGTTATTTAGCTAGTAAATAATAGACAATCTATTTAAACCATATAAAATCCCCCTTTGTAAAATTACAACGGGGGATTTTAATTTTAATACAAACTATTAAATAAGTAGTAGAAAGTGTTTTCCTGGAAATAATTGCACACATAGATTATAATTCCCAACAATATCACAAATCATATATCATTAATTAACACTTAATAAATAAACTTTTGTTATTCAGCAACAAAGAAAACACATAGTGTTAAAGTATATATTATTCTTTTTTAAATTTATTTTGTGGTCTATATTTGCATCACAATAAAACAAAGAATGACCAATCGGGGTGTAGCGTAGCCCGGTCATCGCGCCTGGTTTGGGACCAGGAGGTCGCAGGTTCGAATCCTGCCACCCCGACTTTTTCCGCATCAAAACATGCCTAAATCCGTAAGTATCATCTACTTGCGGATTTTTTCATATATCATAATAATCCATTGTAAATCAAGAATCTGGCCTGTTGGAATAATAATAACTTTAGAATACACACAACCTACTAGTTTAAATCCAATTCAAACAATCCTTATACTTTACAAATTTAGACTATATCTTATAAGCTCTGTCTCAACTCTATTATATAATTCCTCCCAGTTGTCTTGAGCAATTTCACTGGTATTATTCATAATTATAATCATACCGTAATGAGAGTCTGGACAAATCAAGATGCCACTTTGTACGCCATTAGAGGTTCCGGTCTTACCATAATAAGCTCCTTCTGTTTTACCATATCCTACATCCCAAAAATACCCTTTGTCATCTCCTTGTTCTAGATCCACAAAAAGTAAGCGAGAGGATTCTTTGATCCATAATGGGCTAGCTTCTAATTGAAATACCATAAATTTAGTAAGATCCTCTAAAGTAGAAATCATACCATAAGAACCTCCAAGTAAGGGGTTTCTTAATAAGGAAGCGATATTACCACTAGAATCAAAGCTCTTTGCTATTGGTTTATCTTTATAATTTTCATCTAATAAAAACGTCTGATTTAAATCTAGCTCACGTAGGAATTCTTCTAACAATTCTCTATACGGTTTATTATATATCTTTTCTAAGATATAAGCCATTAATTCAGGTCCTACCGAATTATACTCATAAACTTCACCTGGTAGTTTATCCAGCTTTATATCTTTAATCTCTTGTAGAAAATCCTCCATAGTGTAATCAAAGGCTTCATCTTGGTAATAACCTTGTGATACCTCTTGGTATACTTGAGCCAATTTCTTAGGCGCTTTACTGTCCATTCCCATAGTATGGGTTACTAAATTCTCAATGGTAACTGGTTTACCTTGAAAAACTAAATGAGTATAATCCGGTCCTAAATAAGTAGCAATATCATCTGCCAATGTAATTTTGCCTTCCAAAACAGCTTTAGCCGTTAAGGAGCCTAAAAATACTTTGGAAATAGAAGCTATTTCATATAAATTATTCTCATCTGGTAGGGTCTCACTATTAAAGTCTACTACACCATAATATTGCTGATAAAAAAAGCCATCACTATAAATAGCAATGGCTAAAGAATTTATATTTCCTTTTTCTAAAGTGTTTTTAGCTAAATTATCTACTTTATTACTAAGTGCTTTAAAAGACAAAGTATCTGCCTTATTCTCCCAAGCTATAGAGCTAGAGTATTTCTTAGCTTCTAAAGGAATCGCGAACTTCTCAGCAAAGCTATTTACTGAAAAGCACAGAAAGACAAGTACAAAAACTACATTATTATTCATGTTAAAAGCATTTTAGTGCTACTAAAATAAAAAAAAAGTTCTTGTTATAACTAAATTAACTTAAAACTCATTTTTTAATTGAGTATTTGGTTTTTAACCAAAGACTAACTCTTACTAGTAAAATAAGTACTGGAACCTCCACTAAAGGACCAATTACCCCAACAAATGCCTGAGGAGAATGAATACCAAATACCGCAATAGCAACAGCAATGGCTAATTCAAAATTATTACCTGCTGCAGTAAAGGAAATAGCAGCATTTTTATCATAATCCACCTTCATTGCTTTGTTTACGAAAAAACTAACAAAGAACATAAGTACAAAGTAAATAACAAGCGGAATTGCTACTTTAACTACTTGCATTGGCAATTGAATTATTTGTTCTCCTTTTAAGCTAAACATAAGTACAATAGTAAAAAGTAAGGCATATAAAGTAAAAGGAGAAATAAAAGGTATAAAGGTACGTTTGAACCAATCCTCTCCCTTGATTTTTATTAGATACTTATGACTTAAAAAACCAGCCAAAAATGGAATACCCAAATAAATAAGTACACTTTGCACTACATCACTCATATTGATAGAAATAGCATACTGTGCAAATCCAAAATAAGAAGGCAATACGTTGATAAAAAGCCAAACAAAGAAACTGTAAAACAACACCTGAAACACGCTATTTAACGCAATTAGAAGGGCTGCATATTCCCTATTTCCCTTAGCCAAGTCATTCCAAACAATTACCATAGCAATACATCTAGCCAAACCAATTAAAATCAATCCTACCATATAATCTGGCTGATCCCTCATGAAAATAATTGCCAAGACGAACATTAAAACAGGCCCAACAATCCAATTTAAAAATAAAGATAAACTAAGTACTTTTTTATCTTTAAAAGCAATTGGCAATAGATTATAATCCACTTTAGCTAGTGGTGGGTACATCATAATAATTAATCCTGCAGCCAAAGGAATATTGGTTGTTCCAATAGAAAGCTTATCCATAGTAATAGAAATACTTGGAAATATATTACCTAGTAAAACGCCAATACCCATAGCTAAGAAAATCCATAGGGTTAAGTACCGGTCTAAAAATTTCATTCTAACTTGCATAGCTTATTTTTTTATTTGTGATAAGATGTAAAACATTTCCCTGGCTATTTCAAAGCTTCGCTTAAAATAGCCTTCTTCTTGGTTTTTGGTTGTATCGAAGGCTTTTGGATCCTCATAGGTTATGGGAATGCGCTTCTCTGCCCCTACTATAAAGGGGCATCCATGATCAGCCTGTGAACAGGTTAAAACAGCCGCATAACCACTACTTGGATTAAACGTATCCTCATACTTCTTAGAAAAACAAATAATAGGAACTGCATTATCACTAGACTTTATAGCATAGATCGGATTTTGTGTTTCTGTAATTTTAAACACATTAAGCCCTTGCTTTTTTAAAACCGTAGCAACCATGGGATACAAGGCTGTTTGCTGGGTACCTCCCGAATAACATCGGAGCTTTGGAATGTCATAATAGCTTGCGGCTACTTGCATCCAAATCTGACATAAATGACTCCTTCTAGAATTGTGGGTACAGATAAAATTTAAATCAATAGGTAAACCCTTATTTACCTTATCTTGAATAAAGTAAATAAGAGGTTGAACTAGTTCGTTACGCTCGTGCTCTATTGGTACAGATCCTAGAATAGCGTCTATAAAGGTGTAGAGTTTAGGATACATCTTGGCTTTTTTAAATTAACAACATCCAGATCCAGGCGTACAACTATTGCTTTGCTCTTGAATTACATTTGGCTCAATGCCACAAGCATCCTCTGCTAAACAAGCTGTCAATGTGTTTTTCAATAAGAAATGAGTCCCATTAAAGGCTAAAAGGTATTTGCCAATAGTTTCTTTTCCTTGTACTTCTACTTCAATTTCTGCATCAACAATACCCAATTTTGTTTCTGATAAACGGATAATATTAAGTAGTTTACCTGGTTTTAAACGGTGCTCATAATCCTGTGCATTCCACAATTGAAAACTCACCTTAACCTCTTGTCTTATTGTTCCTCCACAATCAATAAATCTTTTAACTACTTGACCTACTTCTGTTACATGGAAGTTTTCCGCAACAAAGGTTCCATCTTCAAATTGAAAATCTACTCTTTCCAGATTTTCTAAAACTGTTTTTACTTCAGATAATTTCATATTATATTATTTTAAAAAGGTTTATACATCATCGTAATACTACGATGATGTAGGTTAAAATGCTAGCAGCATTGATTATTGGATGTATTTTGAGCAAAAAATAATTGGAATTGCTCAGAGAAGTTTTTCCAAACTACCTCATCAATACAATAACACACCGACTTACCTTCAATACTCCCTTTAATTAGCCCACTGTTTTTCAGCTCTTTCAAATGTTGAGAAATAGTAGCTTGAGCAAGGCCCAGTTCCTCCACTAAATCACTACAAATACACGCTTGTTGATCAATTATATATTGTAAAATTGCAAGTCGAGCTGGATGAGATAAAACTTTGAACATAGTAGATAAATTATTTTTTTTATCACTAAATAACTCTGATTTGGTAATTCCCATTTTCTAACTAATTTTAATATCGTAATATTACGATATTAAAAAAAAACTGCAAAACTATTTTTAATTATTTTAACAAACCTGCCATTACTACATTTAATAAAATCATAGAGAACTCTATAAAACTACTCCAGGACAAAAAACACGTAAAGCACTCTATAACTAATAATTATAAAATAAAAAAACCACCCTATATCTGGTGGTTTTCTATTTTATTACTAAAATTTATTTGAATTTTAGTATCTATTTTTCATTCTCTTTAAAGCTTCTTTATCTCTTTTAAAAATAGCTTTTCGAACTTCTTTTTCTCTTTTCATAGCTGATTTGTCGTATTTGTATTTTCTTTCAATACGATCAATATCTCTTTCATACTGATCCTCTAAACGATCAATCTCATCCTCAATTCTATCTTTATAACGGTCTTTACGATCTTCATAGTAATCGCGACGATCTTCGTAATAATCTTTGTGGTATCCTTTAGATTTTCCCCTCCAATTATTATATTGGGTATCCCCTAATATTAAACGAATATCTTTGTCTATTTGTATAGATAATTCCCTTTTTCTAACTCCTTTTTCGTAACCGGACAAACTTCTATCCTTCCCAATAGCTGCATATTCTCTTCCTATGCTGCGTTTTCTCTGGATTAGCTTCTCTCTTTGCTGATCGCTCAATCCATAGTAGGCACTTTTTTCTACTAATTCATCAATTTCAATTGGAGTTTCTTGGTAATCTTTACTCTGAGCCACTGCACTAAGACCGGCAAAAAGAGCAATAATAAATACATATTTTTTCATAGCATTGAAGTTTTATGTGTTCCAAACTACTACTTATTGTACCCATGCCCAAAAATTCAACCTCAATTAACGTAGATGTATCTAAAATATAACTATTTTTAACAATAAAAGGACTAAATTCTACCCATTGCTAAACTATTACCCATTGTTAACCTTTAAAATGCAATACCAAAAAGTACTTATATCTCTCTTCGGTTTTTAATTCCCAATATTCCATAAATGGTCTTTAAATGATATTTGACGGTATTTTCAGAGATATCTAGTTTTTGAGCTATCTCTTTATTTGTTTTGCCTTTTTTCACTAAATCTATTATCGATTTTTGACGTACACTTAGCTTAGTAGGATTAATACTATCTTGAATATTTTTTTGTTTTAATTGATCTAGGGTATTTTTTAAGGCAATATTCTTTTGCACTAAGTAGTTTTTATTGGCAGTATTTTTCCTTTTACCTTTAAGTAAAAAATAAAGCATTATAACTATTCCTATAAGAGCCACCAAGGCAAGAGCTAATAGACGAATCTCCTTAGTTCGCTGAGCTTGGGCTTGGGCTTGGAGTAACTGCTTTTCTAATAGGTTTAAATTACTGCTAATATTTACCGTATTAAATGCAGTAGCTTTAGTTAACACTACCTTACTAAGGGCTGAACTTTTTTCATATTCTCCCATATCTGTATAGTAAACAGCCATAATACGATGGGTCTGTAATACTTCACTTTTCCAGTGATAAAAAGTAGCAAGTTCAATGGTTTTATCGTATATCTGCTCTACTTGACTACTTTGCCCCATTGCAATATAATTGCGCAACAATTCCTTATAGACTACCACTAAGTACATAGGATCAGCTTTTTCAAAAATCCCAATAGCCTGGTTTAAATACTCTATAGCTTTCTCATGATCATTAGACTCACTAGCCACAATTCCCTTTAAATACAGCCAAATAGCATTAGCTCTACTCTCCACAGGAAAATCCATAGTACTAGCATCTACTTGGTTAAATAATTCTACTGCTTTACTATACTTAGCTTGTTCGCAATGTATCATGGCTATTTCAAAGAGAAATACTTTATCTAGATTCTGGGTTTCTTTGGTTTTAACTGCCTTTTCATAGGCCAATTCCATATTGGCAATAGCCTCAGGATATATCCCCAATTGACGTAACATCCTGGCTTTTAAAAAATAAGCATTACTCTTATCCCTATAAGTAGCTTTAGGACTATAGATGATTTCGCATAAGGATAATATGGACTGTTTATACTCTCCATTGTTGTTATTTTCCTGAATTTTAGTAGATAAAACAACAAAATCCATATCTTTAGAAAAACATACACTAACGCATAATAAACATAAAAAAAAATACAGCTTACGCATAGATTTATACTATTTCATACAACAAATTAAAGTTCTTCTCTTGTGGAAATATCCAATATTCTAAAAATATTTTTTAAGTGATACTTTACCGTATTTTCGGTAACAAACAAGAGTTCAGCAATTTCTTTGTTTGATTTTCCCTTTTTGACTAATTGTACAATTTCTTTTTGTCTGGGATTCAGTAAGCTCATCTGTTGCTTTGTAAAGGAGCGTCCACTAACATAGGTCTTTAATAAAGATAAATTTTCCCCTAAAAGTTGATTCTTTTCTAAAACCTCTAAAGCTATACGTTTAGACTTTTTATTTCTAAAGTAGATCACTATACTAACCATTACTAAAAGAACAAAAACACCACTAAGAATAAGAAGAATATATTGGTTTTGTTTGGACTTTTGTTCGTACATTTTCTTTTGCAAACTACTCTCTAAAACATTTAGCCTACCTAAAGCTCCTTTCTCATCGTATTTATAAGTTAACTCATTGGTGATTTGCTGGGCAATTGCTGCTTTTTCAAAATCTTGGATCTGATTGTAGTAGTAGGTAATATCCATATAAAGATTGGCTATATACATATCCATATTATACTTTTTAGCATAATACATACCCTTTTCAAAGCTTTCAATGGCATTATCGTATAATCCCATCTGACGATAAAAATCGATTTTCTTCCTATAAAGTAAAGGTAAGTCTACCTGAGTCCCTTTTTTAAGAATTTCTATTGCTTGGTCTAAATAATCAACTGCCCTTTGGTTATCCCCATCTTTACTATAAAGGGTACCAACTACAGAAAGGTACATAGCATGAGTATAATCGGGAATAAAAGCAAAATCCCCATCTTGAATATGGCCAATAAGCTCCCTCACTGTATGAAATTGCTGTAGATCGAAGGCAACAAAAACTTTCTCAAACTTTATTTGAGATGTAACCTCTTGAGCATATTGTGGGCTTTTAAGGCCATTTTCAAGAGCAAGATCAAGATTAACAACAGCCTTATCATAGCTATAAAGCCTTTTATAGGTTAAGTACTTAAGGTAATAGCTTAAATATTTATCATAGTAATCACTGGTAGGAGTAGAAATAATTTCTTCTAAGATTATAATAGAATCTTCGTATTGCCCATTGGTATTTAATGTGTGAATCTGTTCAAAAAGACTTTCCTTATCTATGCTTTGTGCCCTTAGAGTTGTAACACAACCAAAGACAAAGAAGAGCATACAAAAGAGAGGGAAAAATAAGCGTAACATATTTTAGGAAAATATAACACTCCAAAAGTATAAATTTTGTTAACATTTTCTTTATACATTAACACAAAAAATCACACAGTTTACAAATTCCACACCTTACCACCTACCACAACCTATTTTTACACATAAAACACATTGTTTTATAAACAAAAAAACAGCCAAAATGAATCATCTTGGCTGTTTTATTAAGAACTAATTCTAACTTATGGCTCCCAAATAATACGAGTCATAAAGTCCATTTTAACGTCTTCATTTGCCGACAAAGGAATACCAGTCACAAAACCTACTGCAAGGTTATGTAACAAAGCTACTTTTATTTGCGGACGCAACATATAGTGAAATTTTTCCTTATCAAAATCTAAGTTATTCTCCAAACCAATAAAGTTTCTAGTACCAGGTAATACATAAAATGCACTATAGTTAATGGTTCCTAAAACCTTTGTTCTACCATTAGAAAAGTGATTCTCAATTACAGGTCCACCAAAGATCATCATATTGAAATTTCCAAAATTCTGGGCAGCAATCAAAACAGGATTCATTCTCATTCCTGTAAAAAATGGTCCATTCCCATCTAGCTTTTTGAAATAATTCATCTCAAATTCATGGATATAAGCCACAGCTAAAGAAGTTTGCGTTCTCTGGTTTACATAAAAAGTATATTGAGAGGCTAATTTAATCCCCTCTATACGGTTGTTAGGAATACTTGCATTACCAATACCTGTTTCTTTATTAAAAGAAAAAGGAATCTCTACTTCTAAACCTAATCTATTTGCGATAGCAAATTCATATTCGATAAAACCAAAATACTCATTGTAATTTTTATGGTCGGCTACACCAAAACCGGCATTCCACTCCTTTTCTCCTTTATGAGCACCTAAATCACGCATTAAATCGAAAAACAATGGTTCTGCGTGTAAAACCTTAGGTGGTAGTGGCTTTTCTTGGTCTTTTATTAATGGTTCTTGTTGTAACACCTCTGAGGAAATACTCTTATCTGAAAGCTCTTTTTCAGATAGGCCTTGAGCCAAAGTAGCACCACTGATAAAAAGTGTAATAACTAAAAACACTTTTACTGTTTTTCTAAAAAAATCCATAGTTTTAATTTTTAAAAGCAAATTAAATCATTTAAAACAACACATATTAGCACAAAACACCATTTTTCTTACATAAAACACTTTGCACTATAACATTAGAAAAAAAGTCATTTCCTAGGAAAAAAAACAGTATCAAATAACACTCTAATCTTTTAAGGGATCTTTCTACTTATAAAGGTAGAAAAAAAAAAGCGAACAAAAGGATATTTTTATCCAATTAACACCAATAAAAATTTAGTTAATTTTAAGAAAAAATATCTTTTAACCAAGTAATAGATTTTGTTTTAATGTATATAATTCTATTTTTGCTTTACACTAAAACCAACCTTAACAATGAATAGTACGTTTAACACAAAGCTACTACTACTCTTAAGCTTACTAAGCTTTAGTAAAATAAGTTTTGCTCAACAATTGCCTTTTGTAGAAAAAGTGCCAGGCTATGCCTATGAAAAACATCCGAAAGAAGTTAAAAAAACATGGGAATCACCACAGGAAATTGCTTTAAACAAAGAACTTCCAAAGGCCTACCAATTTTCTTTTGATAATTTAAATCAAGCATTAAAAGTACACAAAGAATATTCAGACAACTATTTAAGCCTTAATGGTAGTTGGCAATTTAATTGGGTGAATCACCCTGATAAAAGACCCGTAGATTTTTATAAAGATGATTTTGACACCTCCATTTGGGATGTTGTTCAGGTGCCTATGAACTGGAACGTGGCAGGTATACAAGACTTTGGTAAACTAAAGTATGGAAAACCCATTTATGTCAACCAACCAGTTATCTTTCAGCATAGTGTTCAAGTAGATGACTATAAAGGCGGAGTAATGCGTACTCCTCCAGAACATTGGACTACTTACCAAGATAGAAATGAGGTGGGCTCATATAAAAGAGAATTTAATATTCCTTCTAATTGGCAAGCTAAGGAAGTGTATATACAATTCGATGGAGTAGATTCCTTTTTTTACCTATGGATTAATGGGCATTATGTTGGATTTTCTAAAAATTCCCGAAATCAAGCAAGCTTTAATATCACCGACTATCTACATACAGATAAAGTCAACACTGTTAGCGTAGAGGTATATAGAAACTCTGATGCTTCCTTTTTAGAAGCCCAAGATATGTTTCGTTTACCAGGAATTTTTAGAGAAGTTTCTTTGGTAGCAAAACCAAAACTACAAATCAGAAATCTAGTGGCTTTACCAGATTTAGATCAAAATTACACCAATGGGAGTTTAAAGGTGAGCTCCGAGATACAAAACTTGGATAAAAAAGCTCAAAAAGGTTTTAAATTAAAGTATAACCTATACTTAAATGAGCTATATAGCGATAATAGTACAGAGGTAAAGAATGTAGAAAAAACTACTGACTTGCCTAGTATTGCAGCAAATACTACGTATTATGCCCAAGCAGACATTGAGGTAATGCACCCTAAACTTTGGAATGCAGAGACCCCATATCGTTACACATTAGTGACTTCTTTAGTAGACAAAAACAATAAAGTGGTAGAAATAGTTTCTACTTATACTGGTTTTAGAAAGATTGAATTAAAACAAACTCCGGCTAGTGAGGATGAGTTCAACTTGGCAGGAAACTATTTTTACATCAATGGAAAACCGGTGAAATTAAAAGGAGTTAACCGCCATGAAACTAACCCTAACACAGGTCATGTGTTAAGTAAAGAGCAAATGGAGAAGGAGATTATACTCCTAAAACAAGCCAATATCAATCACGTAAGAAACGCACATTATCCAGATGATCCATATTGGTACTATCTATGTGATAAGTATGGTATCTACCTAGAGGATGAGGCTAATATAGAAAGCCATCAATACTACTATGGAAAAGCTTCTCTATCTCACCCCAAAGAATGGGAAGATGCACATGTGGCGCGAAATATTGAAATGGTGCAAGCAACCATTAACCACCCAAGTATTGTAATTTGGTCACTAGGTAATGAGGCTGGTCCTGGAGATAACTTCGTACAGGCTTATAAAGCAATTAAACAATTAGATACTTCTCGTCCTATACAATACGAAAGAAACAATTCTATTGTGGATATTGGCTCTAACCAATACCCTTCTATTGCATGGGTACAAGAGGCAGTTAAAGGAGATTATCCTATTAAATACCCTTTCCATATCTCTGAATATGCTCACTCGATGGGTAATGCAGCCGGAAACCTTATTGATTATTGGAATGCTATAGAATCTACTAACTTCTTTATTGGAGGAGCCATTTGGGATTGGGTAGATCAGTCCATTTATAGTTATGACAAAGAGACCAATGAAAAATACCTAGCCTACGGGGGAGATTTTGGAGATACTCCAAATGACGGAATGTTTGTTATGAATGGTTTACTATTTGGGGATTTAACTCCAAAACCTCAATATTACGAAGTAAAGAAAGTGTATCAAAACGTAGGTGTAACCCCAGTGAATATGGAAAAGGGGGAAATTGAAATTTTCAATAAAAACTACTTTACAACCCTAGATGATTACCGTCTAAAATGGCTACTTATCAAAGATGGAGTAGCTATTGACTCGGGATATAACTTTAAAGGTTCTATGGAAAACTTAGGCCCAAGACAGCGTACAGTTTTACAGTTACCTATTGATAATAAAACCTTAGAAAATCAAAGTGAGTACTTTGTTGACATTGAGTTTATAACTAAAAACGATAGTTTTTGGGCAAAAAAAGGATTTGTCCAAATGCAAGAGCAACTTGCATTAAAACAAGCTAACAAAGCACCTATTGCAATAGCAACAGACAAAGCAAACAAGCTACATTTACAGCAACAGGGGAATTTTACTACGATACAAAACAACTTATTTAAGGTAAGTTTTGACCAAAAAACAGGAAGTATCTACTCCTTAGATTATGGTGAAAATCAAGTAATAACTCCTGGAAATGGTCCTGTGTTAGATGCCTTTAGAGCTCCAATGGACAATGACAACTGGGCCTATAAACAGTGGTTCAGCAATGGATTACATCAATTAAAACACAAGGTAGTTTCTAGCGAGCACTATAACACAGATAAAGGAGAGATTGTATTAATTTTCCAGGTTGTTTCCCAAGCAGATTTCCCAAGTGAAATCACAGGTGGATCTTCTGGGAAATACAAAATAAAAGATCTAGAAGATCAGAAATTCACCCAGGAAGACTTCCATTTCAATAGTAGCTACATCTACACCATTTACCCAGATGGCTCTATAGAGTTACAAAGTAGTATGCATTCCAATAATGCTAATCTACCTTTACCTCATCTTGGCTTCTCTCTTGGGGTATCGCCTATGTTAGATAACTATACCTACTATGGAAAAGGTCCGTTTAACAACTATATCGACAGACAAAGTGCTGCCAATATTGGACTATATACCAGTAAGGTAAAAGACTTATATGTACCTTGGGCAAAACCACAATCTACTGGTAATAGAGAACAAGTTAGATGGTCTTCCTTAACGAATGACAATGGAGATGGTATTGTCTTTATAAGTAAAGATGGCTTTAGCGCTTCGGCTTTAGAGTTCAGTGAATTAGAACTTACCTTAGCTGCACATAGTTATGAGCTTCCTAAAAGCCACCTAACTCATGTACATCTATTGCATTCCTCTACTGGATTAGGAGGAAATAGCTGTGGACAAGGTCCACCACTGGCTTGGCACAGAGTAAAGGCTGATGCACAATTATTTGGTTTTATGATTCGTCCTGTTTACCACAATGACCAACAAAGTAAAACTAAAGTGGATTTAAAAGGAGCTAGTCCAATTTTAATACAAAGGGACAACAAAGGGATGGTAAATTTATTTAATGCCTCCTACGCCCCTATGATGGTTCAAATCGATGATGCTAAACCATTTTTGTATACCAAAGAGTTTGAGCTAAAGAATAAGGCAAAGGTAAAGACATGGTATAAAGACAACAAAAAAATTGTCAATACAGCGGAATTCCCAGCTATCGACCATGTTGCTCTAGAGGTAGTGGCTAGTTCAAGTGTAGAACAAGGTTATGGAGATCCTATCAATTTACTAGACAATGACCCATCGACGATTTGGCATTCTATGTATTCGGTAACAGTTGCTCAATTTCCACACTGGATTGTATTTGAAATCTTAGAAGATAAACCAATCACTGGTTTTACTTATTTACCTCGTCAAGAAGGAGTAACAGGGGATGTAAAAGCTTATCAAATTCAACTAAGTGATGATTTAGACAATTGGTCGCAACCAATTATAAAGTCAGAGTTTGAAAACAGTAAGAAAATACAAAAAGTCTTTTTTGACTCCGCTAAAAAAGCTAAATATATTCGCTTTACAGCTCTTAGTTCTCAAAACGGACAGGACTATGGCTCTGGAGCTGAATTTAGTGTATTAACTAGTGCACCAGAGGAGCAATAGAACAACTATTTTAAAAATAGTTATATAAAAAAACGGACTGTATTTTTACGAGGGCACTGAAAAAGTCCCTTTTTAAAATAGAAGCTTAAAGTAAAGAGGTAAACTATTAAAAGCAATCGCTTTTATAGTTTACCTCTTTCTGTTTATATTTACCTGTTTTTTAAAATTCACAGGTT